>VGSE01000093.1 GCA_016875135.1 Deltaproteobacteria bacterium | reverse complement strand
AAAAATAGTTCGGACCAGTCTCTTAAAAAGCCCATTCAAAGGGTGCAGGTATTGGGCTTTTTAAGAGGTTCAAACGGCCATGAAGTTGGTTTAAGGCGCAGAATTTATTGGCCGTTTGACGATGAGGGGAATTATCAAATAAAACTCCAACAAAACTTATCAAATCTTATAACCTTGGTCCTCTATAAGGCTTTGCAATTTAAGAAAAAATAGTTCGGACCAGCCTCTTAAAAAGCCCATTCAAAGGGTGCAGGTATTGATGTTTAAATAGTGCATCATACGCCCGATGAGTTTCTCTGGGCGCGTTAAACAATTTTTTAAAGGGTCGATTTGAAATAATCAAAAGTGTGTTTGAGCCCAATCTCCAAACTTACCTCTGGAGCCCAACCCAAAAGGTTTTTAGCTCTTGATATATCCGGACAACGCGTCTTAGGATCGTCCTGAGGCAGAGGGCAATAAATAATTTTAGATTGGCTTTTTGCCATACCGATAATTCGATGAGCGAATTCATAAATTGAAGTCTCAACCGGATTTCCCAAATTAATGGGCTCAACATGATCGCACTGAATGACACGCAAAATCCCTTCAACTAAATCACTCACATAACAAAAACTTCTTGTTTGCTTTCCTTCTCCATAGACAGTGATGTCTTTATTCGCCAAGGCTTGCATACAAAAATTTGGAACCACCCTTCCATCATCAGTTCGCATCCGAGGTCCATAAGTATTGAATATACGAATAATTCGTGTCGGTAGCTGGTAAACCCGATGGTAAGCCATGGTGATGGCTTCTAAATACCGCTTGGACTCATCGTAACATCCCCTAGGGCCAATCGTATGAACATTTCCCCAATAGCTCTCCTTTTGTGGGTGTTCTAAAGGATCCCCATAAATTTCTGAAGTCGATGCAACTAAAATGGGACACTGTTTTTGTCTCGCCAAATTTAAAATATTATCACTGCCGATAGCCCCTACTCTAAGAGTCTCAATCGGATACTTCATATAGTCGACAGGACTTGCTGGGCTTGCCATGTGAAAAATTCCAGCAAGTCCACCGGAAATCTCAAGGGGTTGAATGATGTCACTCTCTACAAGGTGAAATTTCGGATTTCTCAGAAGAGGCTGAACATTACTTTTTCTTCCAGTGATAAAGTTATCGACCACAACAACTTCACACCCTAGTGCCAATAATCGTTCACAAAGATGAGAGCCGACAAACCCTGCACCTCCTGTTACTAGATAACGACCTTTTTTCAATTCATTGCTGTTCATAGAGTCTCAATCCTGGGATCGGGTCGCCCAATGCAGTAATAGTCTAAACCGGAGGCTGCAACCGATTCTGGATTAAAAAGATTTCTCCCATCAAAAATCGCCGAAGCTTTCAAGTTGGCTTTAAGCAACTCAAAATCGGGAGAACGAAATTCATTCCACTCAGTTAGAATCGCTAAAACATCAGCCCCTTGAACCGCTTCATAAGCATTAGCACAAAGTTTAATTCTATTTTCAAAAACTTTACTCGCTTCATGAGAAGCAACGGGGTCATAAGCCCGAACCCGACACTGAGATGACAATAGCGCATTAACAAGAGAAACCGAAGGGGCTTCCCGCATGTCATCAGTCATGGGTTTAAATGAAAGCCCCCAAATCGCCACTGTTTTGTCTGTCAATTGACCGCGAAAGTGTTTTTTGATCTTTTCAAAAATAATGGTCTTTTGTTTCTCGTTTGTCTCATGAACCGCCCGGAACATTTCTAGAGGCATGCCGAACTGCTGACCTACATGGATTAAACCCTGCACGTCTTTGGGAAAACAACTTCCTCCGTACCCACATCCAGCATAGAGAAACTTATTTCCGATCCGACTGTCACTTACCAGAGCCTTCCTTACCTCCTGAATATCGGCCCCAACTTTCTCAGAAAGATTAGCCAACTCATTAATAAAAGAGATTTTCATGGCTAAAAAGGCATTGGCAGCATACTTGGCCATTTCGGCAGAAGCATTATCCATAAAATAGACCGGATTTCCGGATCTAACATAAGGAGCATAGAGGTCGGCCATCATTCTTCTGGCATTAGCCGTTTGACACCCGATAACCACTCTTTCAGGTTTAAGAAAATCATTAACGGCTGTCCCCTCTTTAAGAAACTCAGGGTTTGAAACAACCTCAATATGAAATCGACTTCCAACAAGAATCTCTCTTACCTTCGCTGCAGTTCCCACCGGAACAGTCGACTTTATCACGACTAAAAGATCATTCTTTGCCGTTTCCTTAACCGTTTTGACCGCTTCAAAAACATAACTTAAATCTAAAGCCCCATCTTTCCCCGAAGGCGTTCCTACGGCCACAAAGATGATTTGAGCATTCCCTATGGAGGACAACGCATCAGTCGTAAATTCAAGTCGTTTGGCTTTGACATTACGAACGACTAATTCGTCCAATCCGGGTTCGAAAATAGGAACTTCCCCGGCAGTTAGCCTTTTCACTTTTTCCTTATCAATATCAACACAAACAACATGATTTCCAGAATCCGAAAAACAGGCCCCTGCAACCAATCCTACGTATCCTGTTCCCAAAACACAAAGCCGCATAAACACCCCTTAACTCTTGTCCTTGGACAAAGTTTTTCAGTCTATAAACAGTTTTTTAATTGAGTGACATTGCCTAAGACTCTAAACTAATCTACAAGTTTAAGTCAATGCAACGAGAAAACTAACGCAGGAAGTCAATCTTATGGCCCAATGGAAACCACAATTAAAAACCTTGTTAAAAACCCTAGTGGGATTTTTGTTGGTCCTTTATGTTTTCAAGTCAAAAATGGTCGATTTCTCCTCATTGAAACAACTTCTTTTTACTCCTGAGCATCTCCTTATTGCTTTTTTATTTTTGAGCTTTTCCATTCTTTGTTGTGCCATGCGCTGGTACCTCATCATGAGAATTCAAAAGTTATCTCAAACCTTTCCCACCATTTTCTCGTTAACGATGATCGGAAATTTCTTCAATACTTTTATGCCCGGCTCGGTGGGTGGAGACCTGATCAAAGCTTGGTACATTGCGGGGAGAGTTCCTGAAAAAAGAACTCGTGCTATTTTCTCAGTCTTAATCGACCGAGTCATAGGTCTCACCGTCATTATTTGTTATTCGGCGGTAACTCTTCTCTTTTTTACTCAGTGGCTGGATAACAATCATCAACTCAAAGTCACAGCTCTGGCTGTCTGGCTTTTTAGTGGGGGGAGTTTAGCTTTTGCAATTCTATTTTTCTGGCCGCCCTTTTGGAATCTATCAATCACTCAAAAACTGATTCACCTATTACGTAAAAATAGACGATTGGGGGAAGTAACCTCTGCCCTCTTAAACTTCCGAGATCATTTCTGGTTTTTTACCGGCTCACTTCTTTTGTCTGCTGCTTCAGTGTTGGGGATACTCTGTTTTCATATCTATTTAGGAAGTCTGCTAAAGATTCCTCTCTCTTTTGGACAATGCTTTTTTATTATTCCTTTAGCATTAACCGTGTCCGCAGTTCCACTCTTGCCCGGGGGAATAGGAACGGGTCAAGTCGCTTTTTTTACTCTCTTCAAGTGGATGGGAGTGCCGGATCCGGAATTGGGAGGAACTCTTTGCACGCTAGTACAAATCTACACCATTTTGTATAACTGTTTAGGTGCTGTTTTCTACTTAAAAACAAAACAACGAAACCATTCTCTTAAAGGAAAAGCGTCTATAGATCCTCTCAAAGCACCTAGCCCTTGTTTATGACCTATTCTTCAAGAGGCATTGTTCTTTCAATCGAAAACTTCGGAGAAGCAGACCGTTACATTCAGTTTTTTACAAAAGACTGGGGAATGATCTCAGTTCTTGCAAAGTCTGCCAGAAAGAGCAAACGGCGTTATGTTGGCGGTCTAGACCTCTTTTGCCACAACGAAATCTTTCTTAGAGGAGATCCCAAGGATCGCCCCTATCTCAACGAGTTGTCCGTTTTAAACTCTTTCCCTAAATTAAGAGAAGAATTGGATAAGGTTCTTCTAGCCGGCAAAATAGTCCAGTGGATAACACGACTAGCGAACACCCCCACTCCGATGCCTTCTATTTATAGCTTGCTTGGTCAATCTTTAGCTTTAATTGAGAAAGAGCAAAATCTAGAAAAACTCGAATTGCTTAACACTATTTTTAAACTACGCTTGCTCTGCTTGCTTGGACTAAAACCAAGAGTTGATGTGTGTGCTAAATGCGAAGGAAAAGATGATATTGAGGGAGTCTTTGATCTTAATTCCGGAGGCATCCTCTGTCGCCTTTGTGCCCCCAAAGCTAACTTTGCCGAAAACCTTGTTTTAAATCCTTCTCAAAGAAACTTAGTCAACATAGCCGACCAACTCAAACTCAGTCACTGGGATGAAATCAGCTTTCCTCAGGAGCTTTTATTTTCTGTTAATCGACTCATGACCCAATTTGCCTCTTTCCATACCCAAGTTCAACTGCCTCTTTAGCAGACAGCTGATCGTCGTCTTGTTTTACAGTTGACTAAAAAAAAGCCTAACACCACAAAGGAAATACAAAAAAAAGCACCTGATTACAAGCACTTATTTAAGGGCACACCTGTTGCAGTATTCTCTTCGTATCCAATATTTTTATGAAACTTACGTTTTTAAATTTCACGACTCTTTTACTCCTAAACATTCTCTGTTCGGTGAACAAAGCTGAAGTCTTATCCGATATCCCATTCAACAAGCTTAGAGAAATGTACTCATTTTACTATTTGCCTTTTAACATTGGCTTTAAAGTTGGAAACCAAAAGGATGACGTATTTCCTGTGATTAGAGACGCTATGGGAGCTCTTACCGTTACGGTCAATCCTGACGATATGAAAAAGGTAGAAACCGCTTGGAAGGAAGTCAGAGAAGACTGGAAGAAGCGCTCATTATTCCTATCCACACCTATTGATTTAGGAAAGAAGGTGAGAATATCACCCCACCTCGTTAGCCACAAAATAGGGATTAATCGCACTGCTTTAGACAGTCTGTCTTTCGCTAATAAACTCATTTTTCAAAAGACACTACAAGACAAATCGCCGGAAATCCAAACTAAGGTCACTCAACTTTTCTTTTTAAAATCTTTTTTGGAAGATAGAGACAATAATGACTTTAACTTCTTTATTATTTCGCCCAGTTGGTGTGCGAGTTCGAAAGAGTACAGAGCTATTTTCGAGGCCTATTTCAAAAAGTTTTCTCCAGCAAAGCTTACAATCCACTCCATCGTCGTTGAAGACCCTGATGAATCCATTTTTGATTCAAAGATTTTCAAAGAACTATTTCCCAATTCAAAAATCTATTCGCATGAAATGGTTCCTCGTTTCATAGCTCTGCAACAAAAAGATGGGGCCTCGGTAGTTTATGAGGAAGGAGAAGCCCTTTCAGCCCTCTATGAAAACTTCTTTAAACCACATCAAGGTTTTTTAAACAGCTTGGTAACTAATATCATACCCGATAAGCTGATCCCCGAAAATAATACACCCCTATCTAGTTCTATCGCTAAACTGCCAAAAGTGGCAGAATAGCCCCCATGAATTCCAAGATAGCTAAACTTTTAAAAAACCAATGGTATTTTGGGACCTCAAGCTGGAAGTATCCCGGATGGCAAGGTTTGATTTACCATCACCCTTACTCTAGCGATAAAAACTTTCAAGAGTCCTGTCTTAAAGAATACAGTAATTACTATTCCTGCGTTGGTGTCGACCACACCTATTACTCCTGGCCGACTTCAAAGGGTTTCTCAAAATACTTTGAGCAAACCACAGACTCTTTTCAATTTGTTTTAAAAGCGACTGAGAAAGTAACCGTTTTTAAATATCCGACGCTACCTAGATATGGAAAAGAGGCTGGTAAGCTCAATGACTCGTTTCTTGAGCCCAATATTTTCCAAGAAAAATTTTTAGCCCCTTTAGAAAACTACAAGAGCCGAATCGGCCCAATTATGTTTGAGTTTTCTCAATTTCAACCAGGAACGTTTCAGCGAGGATCGGAATTCGTCGAAAAGCTGGACCACTTTCTAGAAAAAGTCAGTTCCAACAGAGATTTTAAATTTGCGGTAGAAATCAGAAATGCTAATTGGCTCCACCCTTCTTATTTTGAATGCTTGGTTCGCCATGGAGTAGGTCATGTCTTTAACAGTTGGTCTCGAATGCCTCTGATTAGAGAACAATTTGAAAAAGCTTTGCCTTTTAAACTTCCCTTTTATGTCGCTCGATTACTGCTTAATCCAGGGACTCAATACCAACAGGCCGTTGAAGCTTTTTCTCCCTACGATGAGCTTCACCAAGAGCTGACTGAGGTCCGCTTAAGCGTAGTCGATTTATTAAAAGAATCATTGGTTCGAAACATCCGAGCCTACATTTTAGTCAATAATCGTTTTGAAGGATGTGCGCCAAAGACCATCGAGGGAATCTTTAGAATGCTTGGATCCCAAGTCCAATAGGAAGTCGGACTTTAGCAAAAACTGCGAAAGTCTTCAATCTGAAGGGAGAAATAATTCCCTCGATACCGATAACACTCCAGCCGAGGCCTGCTCCCAGGACTAACTTTTCTTCTTGAGTCGTCAGCAACTTTCCTTGAGTCCAAAGTCCCGAAGAGAGATGAATCCATTCGGCTTCGACACCTCCCCCAAAGCCAAAATTTGAAAATTTACCGAAGGCCCCCCCCAAAGAGAGAACATCGGAGTTTAGCATCCACAACTTTCCAACTCTTAACCGAGAAGAAATTTGAGCGTCTTCTCTTTTAATGGAGATTCCTAAATCGATGTCGACATCTAAAGCAGTCCGCAAGGGGAATGGGGTGATTTCATTTTCGGTATTTAATGAATTTGCGTAGGTAGGAACTGAGAGAATCCCAAAAAGCATAATCAACTGAATTAAACTTTTCATAAAAAATCTTATACCCGCTCCCTTTGAGTGCGTTTTTAAAGCGGTTTAAACGGGCCTGGAGTTCGTTCACGGCGCAAAATTTACTGACAGTTTGACTATGCGGTGAATTTTTTAAAAAAACTCCAAGAAAACTTATCAAATCTTGTGACCTTGGTCCTCTATAAGTCTTTGCACTTTAAGAAAAAGCATATCGGACCAATCTCTTAAAAAGTCCACTCAAGGGGAGCACATATAAAAATCTCCCCTATTACAGTGGCTTTCAACCTAGTAACGAGGAAGAATTCATTTTACGGATTCTCGTTATCTCTACATCCAGTCAAACCACTGGTGGTAGCTTTACATACAAAGGCTTTTCTCAACGCGCCAAAGAGAAAACCATCTTGTCTAAGCACAACAACATAATCTTTTCCAACGGAAGTCGCCATACCATAGGCACATCCGGTCATGGAAATAACACTTACCATTGCCCCAGTTAAAACCAACAGTCTAAAAATTCTTTTCATAAATCAGCTCCTTAAAGTTTGAAAAAACAGGTGGTTGTGAATTTTAATTTTAACAAACCCAGGAGATGCATTCCACCAATGAAGCAGAAATATTTTACGCAATGAATCAACTAGAGTTCTTTTAAAATAGGTTAGCTCTAGGATTATAAGGATCGGTCTTCATCTGTTCAGCCGCTTCTATATAAGAAGGCGGGACGTTTTTAGGAATTTTGATCTGAATCTCAACATATTGATCCCCCCGAGATCCGCTCTTGGCCGAACGAATCCCCTTCCCGGCCAATTTTAGTCTCTGGCCACTTGAAATTCCTTTTGGGATTTTTAAATGAACTCTACCGGTTAGAGTGGGGACTTCAATTTCGTGCCCCAAAACAACTTCAGAAAAGGTGACCGGAAGCTTCAAAATAATGTCATTTTTTTCGCGAACAAAATAGGGATGAGGTAAGACGTCAATAATCAAAATCAAATCTCCCTTCGTCCCACCCGAAAGTCCTTTATCACCCTGGCCCGAGAGCTTGATTTTAGCTCCGGATTCGATCCCTTCAGGAATTTTTACCGAGAGCTTTTTACCATCCCCTAGTTCAATGGCCTTCTCTCCCCCTTGAGCCGATTCTAAGAACGAAACAGTGAGTTGAGCTTCTCGATCGGCACCACGTTGCGGAAACCCTCCTCCAAATGGGCCCGCTCCGCCTCGACGTCGCCCCGAAGTTCGACCTCCAAAACCACCCGAACTAAAAATTTCTTCAAATAAATCTCCAAGCCCCAAATCTGCAAAGTCCGGCCCTCCCATCCCCGGCCCCCCACCCCAATTTGGCCCAGCTCCTCCAGCCCCTCGAGCAAAGGGATTAGCCCCCAGAGCTCGCATCTGGTCATATTGCTGACGTTTTTTAGAGTCCTTAAGTACTTCATAAGCCAAATTCACTTCTTTGAACTTTTGCTCAGCCACTTTGTCGTTTGGATTGACATCGGGATGATATTTTTTAGCCAACTTCAAGAAGGCTTTGCGAATTTCCGATTCATTCGCCGTTTTTTTAACCCCTAATAATTCGTATAAATCCTTGTCCATTTGAACTCTCTCAACTCATCTGAATTTTTGCTTCGTCACATTACTTCAGGGGAACTTTTTGTTACTTTTACCCCATGAATCAACTTACATTAAAAATCATACTCTTAGCTATATTAAGCATGAATTTGAGTTCGACAAGAGCTCTAGATAAAAAACTCAAGCATCGAGGGAAGTTATTCTTTCAAAAAAATGATCAATCGCTAACGCCCCCGACTTTAAAACCCCAACCCCCTTCGCCCTCTGTAGGCTCACCTGCAGGAAGAACTATCGAAACCAAATCAACGACCCATTCTGCTGAGTCCCCCTCAGGGAATCGTCCCGACTCTAGCTCTTTTCCTAATTTAAAACCTGAGACATGCCAAATAACCCACAGCATTGAAACCTGGGTTCAAATTACCAATCAACACTCCCCTGCTGCAACCCAGAATGGGGTTTATTTTATTTCAGACTTCAGAGATGTCCCTCAACTTTTTTTCCTAAAAACACCCAAAAGTTGGCCTACTCAAATCAGTTTTTTACCGGAGGGAATTTCCTCCTTCAAACTAAGTCCTAAGGGAACCCAGATTCTGTTAACCTCTCAAGTTGGAGGAGACGAACAATACGATCTCTATTTATGGGAAAACAATTCAGTTCACCCCCTAATAGTTGACAGAAATAAGCGGATTGAAAGTTTCGAATGGGGGCCAGATTCCAAGTGGTTCCTGTTCACTAGTAATTCCAGAAACAAAATTGACATGGATCTCTACCGTTGGGATCTCTCTAAAGGTAGCTCGGAATTACTCATGGCTCTTGAAGGAAACCATGTAGTAACCGATATTTCTCCTGATGGAAAATGGGCTCTCATCACTCGATTCCGATCCGTCACTGACAGTGATGTTCTGTTATTTAATCTGACAACTAAGGAAATACTCAATGTAACAGAGAACCTAGGTCTAGCAGCATCCAAAGGGGGCGTATTTACTAAAAACTCTCAATCTATTTTCTACATCTCGGACAAAAACAATGGAATGGCTCAAGCCTTTCTCACTGAGATGAAGAAGCCTACAGCCTCCAAACTCATGACTTCTGGTTCAGATGAAGTTGAAGAACTATTCATGGATCCCTCCAGAAGAAAAGTTATCTTTTTAAAAAATCACGAGGGCTATTCGAAATTCGAAGGGATTTCTATCGACAGTGCAGGGCAAAGGAAATCTGTTCTTTCACTGCCAAAAGATGACCGCACCGTCATCCGAGGCATGGGCTTTGCTTCCGGAAGTAAAGACTCTCCTCTTTTCTTCTCCCAAACCTCCTCTCTCTACCCGGCTCAAGTCTTTTCTTGGCAAAACAACCATATAACTCAGTGGACCGACTCGTCGGGAAATATATTGCGCAAAGAATGCTTAGTCCAAGAGGAACTCATTCACTATCCGGCGATAGATGGAAAAAAAATACCGGCTTTTCTCTATAGACCAAAAGGTCCAATAACCCAAGATCAAGAAACTCAAACAAAGCCTATCCCCTTTCTCATTTTCATTCATGGAGGGCCTGAAAGCCAGTACCGTCCCTATTTCAACAAAATCTTTCATTATTTTCTTGAGCGCGGGTATGGAATATTAGCCCCCAACGTCAGAGGCAGTACAGGTTATGGAAGAGAGTACACCCTCCTGGATAACTACAAATTACGCATTAACAGCGTTCAAGACGGCATTGATTCAGCCAAGTGGCTGATTGACCAACGTCTAGCTCACAAAGACAAGCTGGGGGTTTATGGAGGAAGCTACGGCGGCTTTATGGTCCTTTCAATGATTGAAAACGCTCCTGACCTTTTTTCTGCAGCTTCTGAAAGTGTCGGCATCTCTAATTTTGTCACTTTTTTGAAAAACACGAAACCCTATAGGCGAGCTCTTCGCGAAGTGGAATATGGACCGCTTGCCGATGAAGAGTTTCTTTTGTCTATTTCTCCCGTCACCCACATCAATAAAATTAAGACTCCGCTTTTGATTTTTCATGGGGCTAATGACCCCAGAGTTCCTGTGACTGAAACAGAACAGATTGAGACAGCTCTAAAGAAAAAAGAAATACCTATCGAAGTGAAGATCTTTACTGATGAAGGTCATGGGAATGTTAAGTTGAAAAACATACTCGAACAGGCGAGATGGATGGTTCATTTTTTTGAGAAAACCTTTGCAGGCAAAAAAACTAAAGGGGTTTCTTCCACTAGGGAAGAAACCCCTTAAATTCGGCTAAAGGTGATAACAATGATTTCAAGTTGCTTGTTTTCTGAGTTTCAAGTTGAGTTCAAAAATGTTTATCAAGTTGTTGAATCAAAGCTGTTTTCTTAAGTTGCCTATAAAATGTTTTATCAAAGTTGCTTTATCGATGTTGTTTTAGCTGTCGTTACACCTGCCGTTTCTTTCGTGTCGGGTTTATCTCTCTTATCTCTTAACTAGTGCAGATGTGATGCCAAACCTCATCACGCCTAAACTCAAATAAAAAATCCCTCACATCTGTTCGAATCGTAACGCCATGGTTCAACCCTGGTTTTTTGTTCGTAAATCCGGGATATTAGACTGAACTGCTTTTTGACAGCTAGTTGAAGGCTAAATGGATACAGTT
>VGSE01000092.1 GCA_016875135.1 Deltaproteobacteria bacterium | reverse complement strand
AGGACCGGTTTTCTTTAAAAAGTTTTGAATCATTTGATCGATGATTTTATCTTCACGATCAACTCGAGAAAATGAGTAGGTATCAGGAAAAAGATAGCCTTCTAGGTTAGGAGAACTTAAGTTGTATTTTCTTGCGTAGTTTAATGACAGTGCCTTACGCACAAAGAGTTCTGGTTCTACTAAACGGGCTTCTTTTAGAACTTCTGCGATCTGTCGAATATTGTAGCCTTCGGGAATAGTTACTTGATGAACAATAGGGTCATTAAAATATAAGACCTTAAGAGCATCGATAGCGCTCATCTCTGAGTGAAAACGAAATTCACCCGCTCTAACCCGCTTTTCTCCCTTGGTGACTCTTAGAAGGATTTTGAAAAGTAAGGGGCGAGAAATAATATTGTTTTCGTTTAAGGTTTGGGTCACTTGGGAAATAGAAGAGCCTCGTTGAATGATAATTTCTCGAAAATCTCCTTGAGGAGCTCCTTGATAAAGCAAATAGGTTGTCCAGGCAAATCCCATGAGAACGAGGCCTAAACATGTGAAAATGACTGAGGTGATTGCAGAGGATGATTTTGCTTTTTTTCTCACAATGTGGGTAGCTCCTTTTGAAATCGCATGTAATCCAAATAGCTTTGCAACATCATGGTTGCAGCAATCTGATCGATGACTTGTTTGCGATTTTTTCGAGACATATCGGTAGAGAGCAAAGCTCTTTCTGCTTGGACAGTAGTAAATCGCTCATCCCATTCTATCACAGGGAACTTCAACTGTTCTCGCAGCAGCGCAATATATTTTTTTATTCTTTGAGCATCTTTTCCCTCTTCTCCATGTTGGTTAAGAGGAATTCCCACGATAAGTTTTTCGATCGAGTAATTTTCTAAAACTTTAAGAAGCTTGGTTAGCCAGTCTTGATGTGAGTTTGCTTCGATGCAATGTAAAGGGCTTGCTAGAGAGAGGGTCTCATCCGCGATGGCAATTCCGGTTCTTTTGGTTCCAATATCGAGACCTAGTATCCTCTTTGAATCTTCAAACACCTTCTTTGTCTAGCTTAGTGCATCAAAAAAATAAAGAAAAAGATATTTGCACCCTTTAAGCGGACTTTTGAAGAGGTTCAAACGGCCATCTAGTTCGTTCATGACGCGGAATCTATTAAGCGTTTGATGATAGGGTGAATGATCAAATGAAACTCCAGAAAAACTTATCAAATCTGATAAGCGTGGTCCTCAATAAGTCTTTGCAATTTAACAAAAAACATATCGAACCAGCTCCTTAAAAAGCCCACTCAAAAGGGTGCAGCCAAAAGAAAAAGTCTTATTTCCATCTAAAAAAGTGCCACTTCATTTCGAAACTAGAGGGATAACGACTAAAAAGACCTCTTTTGACAAGTTTGTCCCTGGGGGAAATTTGGCTAAACCATCTTAAGTGGTCGCCGCCGCTTAGAAAACCTAGCGATGGGATTCCCAGGGCTAGACTGAAATGTAAAGGTCCCGAATCGACTGAAATCACTCGATCGCACCTTTTAAGGTAGGCTCCGAGTGATCGAAAGCTAGAGGGGGAGCAAAGGATCAATTTCGAAGGAGATCCGAGCTGTTGTTTTAAGGTGTCCATTTGAGAGAGCGCGGTGGGCGCGCCAAAAAGAATGACCTTTTCAAAGTCGGCACTGTAACAGAGTTGTTTAATCAAAGGCTCCCAATGAGATAAAGGGTGCGTGCGTTGTAGGGTTCCTGCAAAGGGACAAACTCCTATCCATGGTCCGGATTTGATTTTTAAAAAATTTAGAGCTTCTTTTTCATCTTCGGGACCTAAATGGGGAGCTCGAGGGGATTCTAATGCAGTTTGAAAAAGATCCAATCCCAGGGCCAGTCCGATGATTTCTGCTATGTTTAAAGTTTCATTTTGATGGATGGGAGTTTTGTTTTTATAAGTAATAGGCCAAATACCGATGGGTAAAGAATCTGAAAAAATGGAGAACTTTTCTTGAGCGCTTACAAGATTGAGAAGTCTTTCCACTGAGGGAAAAGAGTCACTTAATAAGTTAATGGCCACTTCGAAAGAGGGATAAGGGAGTAGGGTAGTTAAAACTCCTTGAAGTTTGTTGTCATCGAATTGTTCCCATTCACTAGGTAGGACCGAGTAGGTTAAATAGTTTTCATACTTGAGTAGCGATTCATTAGCCTTGGAGACGATGAGATGTAGAACAAGCTTGGGTTTAATTTTATTTAGAGCGCGGAGCACGGGTAAGGTTTTGATGAGATCCCCGGCTTTATCAGGCCTGAGTAAAACAATCGTAGTCATGGATCCAAACGAGGAATTTCTTTTCTTAACGATGAGAGATCAAAACTCATTTCTCCCTCAAGACAACTGGTCATTTGAGTGCATTGAAATCCAGCAAAACTCCCCATGGGCCGTTCATTGCCACTTTTGTTAATTCCACCCATAGGCAGGCAATAAGAAATAGCGGTTGTAGGCCGATTCCAATGTAGCATTCCAACTTTGATTTCATCGGCTATGTTATAAAAGGTTTCTCTTGCCCCTGTGTAAATAGACGCCACTAGTCCCCAGTGTGGTTGATTGATGATTTCAGCCGTTTCGTCCAGCTCCTTAACTCTAAAAAGGGCAACATTGGGACCATAGATTTCACTCTTTTGATAGATACTCTTCGCATCGGGTTTCTCCAAGGCATGGAGGGAGGGAGAAACGTAGAAACCTTTTTTATCTCTTTCTAGGGTTTTGCCCCGCATGATCTCTTCTGCCCCTTCACGCACTGCAATTCCCTGAAACCTTAAATAATCTTCAACAGCCTGTTCGCTCATCAAGGGTCCCATGAAAGGATTAGAGTTTTCAGAAAGTGCATAACCGATTGAAATCTTTTTGGCCAACTGATGAAAGTCTTTTACGAATTGAGAGTAGACGTTGTCGTGAATTAAGATCCGACTTGTGCTTGAGCAGCGTTGTCCTGAAGTAAGAAAGCTTGAGATCAGAGCATCGTAGAGAGCTTGAGAATAGTTGCAATCTTTCCAAATGACTTGAACATTGTTTCCTCCTGACTCAAACACAGTCGACTTCCCAAAATCGGATACGATCTGTTTTTTAATTTTTGAGACGGTTTCAAATGGACCATGGAAGAAAATGGAGTCGATGTTAGGGTGACTAACTAAGCGTCGAGCACTTTCAGAATCTCCGTGAATAAAGTTTAATGTGCCGGCTGCAAGCCCGGATTCATGGGCAACTTCGGCAAAAAGTTGTCCTAACGTAGGTGTTTGAGAACAAATTTTACTGACGACTGTATTGCCGTTGATTAACGCTGGTACGAAGTAAGAGTGAGGAAATAAAACCGGTTGGGCCGCTGGCGTAATAACTGAAATCACGCCACGAGAGGAAAATCGGGTGACACAAACGCCGTCTTCAGTTGATTGTTTCTCTTCCACACTAGTTTGGCTACCGCGATTGAGATAGAAATCTATCAAAGCGAGAGTTTCTTCGAACTCTTGTACCGATTCCCAGTAGGGTTTTCCTGTTTCAAACGAGTTCCAAAAACTGATATCCTGTTGTCGGTTCTTAAAAATCTCTCGATATTTGACGAGGGCCTCTATTCGTTTTTGAACGGGTTGTCTCTTCCAATGGGGGTAACTTCGTTTGGCAGCTGTTACGGCATCATGAATGTTTTCGTAGGAGTAAGGAAAGGTTAGAGTTTGAGCCTCTAAATCCCCTGGGTTTTTACTCCAAACCTCTCCATTCGGATCTTCGACTTTGATGAAATGTCCTTGAATGTAATCGCCTTGGTAGTTTCTGGTTTTTATGTTCATTTTTGGCTCCTCGACCTGTCATTATGGTAACAGAGAAAATAGGGGGGTCAATTAACTCACTGACACGTTGTGATAAGGATTCATTTTATTTAGCTAGGTCCAGCGGGTGTGGTAGAGATAGAGCATGGTGATCGTTACTTCTCAACTATCCGTCAAAAAGACGCGAGAGGAAATTTTAAGAAGGCTATATCAGAGGCTCCCTCAGACAAATATTTATCAACTAGCGCTAGAGTTGGGCATTGTGACTGAGGTTGATGGAAGAAAAAATAAGGGATGGGTGGGGCAAACGGTAGAAAAAGCTGCAGGATTGGCTCTAAGTAGTTCGCAGAGCCCTGACGGCCTAGACTGTGAGCTTAAAACGACCAGTTTAGTCTGGAGAGACACTCGATGGGTGCCCAAAGAGACAATTAAGATCACTCAACTTAATCCCGAGCAGGTTTTAACGGAGACTTTTGAAAGTTCTAGCGTATGGAAAAAGTTATCTCGTTTGGTTTTTGTCGGGGTTCAGCATGTGTCTCCTACGGAATGTTATGCCGTTCAAATGGGGGCTGTTGATCTTTTAGATGAGAACCTAATTCGTCCCATCCGAGCTTTCTGGGAAGATGTTCAAAATAATATTTTATCAGGAGATATGGTTCACTTTTATAATTTGGGTAATTCAGATGAGCTTATCCAATTGCGTCCTGTGGGGGATGGAAAGCTGTGGAGTACCTGTCCTGTCTCGGGTGAAAAATTTCCCGCTCGCGCTTTTTATGCGACCAAGAGTTTAGTGGAAAGAATCATGAGACAGCAAACTTAAGTTTTATCGAAGGAATCTGGCCGTTTGACGCTGAGGTGAATTATCAAATGAAACTCCAAGAAAACTTATCAAATCTTTTAATCTTGGTTTTCTATGGGGTTTTGCAATTTAAGAAAAAAATATATCGGGTCAGCTTCTTAAAAAGCCCAATCAAAGGTTAATTCGAGGAAGCTTCCGAAGCGGAAAGGTTATTCAACGAGGACTCCTGGGGAGAAAATGCCGGGAATGATCGGAATCGAGTGGGCATTGGTTGGTTCGCGTTGCTTACCACCTCAAGCGGCATTACAAAAAGTTGAGTTTTTTTGGGTAAATTTAAATCTTCTATGCTGCTTTTAGGCAAAAGAACCGTACCCCTAAAAAACTCGTAGGGAGTTTGTAAACAGTAGAATTCATCATTCATCAGATAACCAACTAGGGCAGCTTCTTTAGGCTTTCGTTTGAGGGTTTCTTTGTTGAGAGAAGCTTTTCGGGTGTTGTGGATAATTGAAATCTTATCGGTATCAGCCCAATAATGAGGTCCTCCATCGAAAGGATCAATATGACCCTTCCATCGAAATCCGATTTGCTCCAGCATGTGCTTAACGGGTTCGGTTGCTTTTCCTACTCGTCCAATAGCGTCTCGAGCCTCTCCTGGAAGAAGGACGGTGTAAATATCCCCTTTGGGAAACAAAGAAGTGATAAATTCTTTGTTCTTTCGAGAGAGTAGATCGGCATCTTGATAAGAGAGGTTGGTGAATTTTCTGCCCAAGCTTTCCCAAAGGATGCTTTCGCCGTTTTCACCAAGCGGTGGCATTAACTCCGAAAGAATCCGGTCTTTAAACCACCGACGACGCATTTTAATAAACAGGAACCTTGCGAAAGACAATTGTCTTCCTAATTTACCTGCGTGGCCTCGATAGGCGGGGTCTATTACGAGTCCACCGATTTCGGTTGGGCCATCTGATTCAAATTTTAATCTTAAAACTTTATGGATAAAACCTGCATGAATCGTTTCGCTGTATTTTTGAATTTCATTAAGTTCAAGATACATGTGAGGAGATTCAGGGGAACCATGACGAGCAATGATCATGGAGGTCCCTATCACTTTTTGAGCTTTAAGGTCTTCAATGACAAAAATATATTTCCGTTTGAATTTGTCCTCCAAAATTCCATTGAAGGACTGGACAGAAGTGAGAATCTTTTCTTTTAAAATATCTCGGTCATCAGGTAGGTTGATAAAGTAAACTAAACGACTTAACCTTAACAGGTCTTCTAAGTCAGATTCCTTAACACTGCGGATTAGAAACTGACTCAAGCGGTACCTCGTGCAGGCATTTTTAGCATTTTTGCATAAAACTCTGTCGCTTTTGCAATCTGCTCGAGAGAGTTGTATTCATTTGGGCGGTGAACGTTACCGATAGATAATCCTGGGCCAAAGACGATCGCTTCGGCTCCAAATTGAGTGTAAACTGCAGCTTCCGTGGAGGAGGCTTTAGTCTTGGTAACCGCTTTAACTCCGATCGATTTCAAACTTTGGGTTGCTTGTTTAATTAAGGGGCCTGTTTTACTTCCTTTCATCGCGTTATCAATCGTTAATTGGCCAACTGAGAATCCCCATTTTTTTGCGATCGATTCAATTTTTTCTTGAAGCTTTGAACCGTCCATCGAAGGCAATAATCGAATATCAAATGTTAAGGAAAGCGTGTTGTTTTCTGTTCGCGCTAAATTGAGCGATATTTGGCTATAAGCCGGATTAAAACGATTGTCCTTTTGTTTTTTTAGCTTCTTAGAAACCTCCTCAATCTCATCGATGAGACCAAACAGCGCTTCCGTGAAAGGTGTTTTTTCTTGGGTAAGAACAGCTTCACATCGCTCCGCAATTCGATTCGAATCGGTTCCTCCAGAGAGGGAAATGATTCCCAGACCCCTTTTAAAAATATCTGTTAAACCCTTTTGAATCGCGTTGTCCCCAAGGTCGGGAGTGGAGCTGTGGGCCGATTTTCCTTTCCAAGATTTACTAATCTGAGGCAAAGAATTGCTAGGGGCATTTACCGCTTTAGTTAAAGTAAAAATAAGATGCCCCTTGTGAGCATAAATAAGTTCAAGATTAGAGGGTTCTCCTACCAAGACATATTTAGGTTTAAAGGATTTAAGTCTAAACAGTTGTTGAACTCCAATGAGCCCTCTTTCCTCTCCGTAAGTCCCAACTAGAGCAAAAGGCCGATTCCAGGGCTTAGCCAGACGGGCCGCCCAAATTTTGCAAAGAAAGTCCAGTTTTACATCTGCTGTCCCGAGACCATAAAGTCGGTTTTTGATCTTGGTAAGTTTAAAGGGATTGCCCTCGGTCTTTGTCCAGGCGGAGTGCTCTCCCCCAGTGACAGTATCTAAATGGGTGTTTAATACGAGGAGGTCGGGGGAGCTTAAGTCATGGCTATAGGCGATGAGATTGTAAAAGCTGGTGCTATTCTCAACGACTTTTTGAGTTTGAACTTTGAGCCCGGACTCTTTAAGGAGGGGGATGAGAAAACGTACGATCTCTTCATTGCTTTGATGGGTGACAGACTTAATCCCTATCACTTTTTCTAGCCATTCCATGGGAGGTGTACGCATAAAAATCGTCGGTACTTTATCTAGATTGGGGATACATGTCAACGTAATGGCCCTGCAAATCCAATCAAAGATAGATTCTAAGTAATTGTAAGTATTGTATAAAAATCAATTCATTTGCCTATTTTATAGCCTCTGTGTTAGAAGCCTGAATCAGAAGTTGACCCTTAGATTATTGCTTGTTGTTTGGGTGCCAAGGTTAGAAATTGGGGCCCGCTATAATCCAGAGGTCAGCCTAGGATTTTTAAAGGGATTTATGGACTCTCTGGAACTCTTCAAAGCTCAAGATGAGCTTATGGCAGAACTTAAAAGCGCAGTTCTTCAATTAAGTCAGTCTAGATTGGGACATCAGTTTGTAAAACCCGAGCTTTTACTCCAAGCCTTAACGCATTCCTCTTTTTTTAATGAACGAAATACGAAAAAGAACGAAGTTCGAGCCGACAATGAGCGTTTGGAGTTTCTAGGGGATGCGGTTATCGGTTTGATAGTGGCTCAAAGTCTAATGAATCGATTCCCCAAAGCTTCGGAGGGAAAACTATCTCGCTGGAGAAGCAGTTTAGTGAGTCGAAAGACCTTAGCCGAAATTGCTTTGTCTTTAGGAATGAATGATTGGGTTCTTTTGGGGCGAGGGGAGAAGCACACTGGGGGAGCTGAAAAGGTTTCTATTTTGGCCGGGTTATTCGAAGCGGTGATTGGTGCTTTGTATTTAGAAGCGGGTTTAGAGAAAACGAGTCAGTTTTTGAAAGAGGCCTATGAGCCTTGGTTCACAGCTTTAACGGATCTTAAAGAGAGTGAAGCCAGGAAGCTTTTTGATATGAAGACCCATCTTCAGGAAAAGACGCAAGAGCTTTATCGAACAGTGCCTACTTACCAACTTGTTGAAAGTTGGGGACCGGAGCATCAGAAAACCTTCAAAGTAGAGATTCAAATTATTGGTAAATCGGTAGCTTTTGGTGAGGGTCGAAGCAAAAAAGAGGCAGAGCAAAGGGCAGCTCATTTGGCGTTAGAGATTTTAGGGTTTTAAATATGGAAAACAAAGAATTTAAAAGTGGTTTTGTCGGAATTGTCGGACCTACGAACTCAGGGAAATCCACACTCATGAATGCTTTGACGGGAAAAAAAATAAGTATCGTGTCCCCAAGAGTTCAAACGACCTATCACGGGGTTCGAGGTATCGTAAACAAAAAGAATGCCCAGGTTATTTTTACCGATACTCCAGGATATCAGCAGCATCCCGATAGAGTTGCGCGTCTCCTCAATAGGGTAGCTGATAAAAACGCAGGGGAGTGTGAGGTTTTGGTTTGGACTTTTGATGCTTCAAGCCCCAGAGTTATTCACCAGATCATAAAACTAAAAAATAAGATTTCTCAATTTAAACCTAAAGAGCAGTCGGTCTGCGTATTGAATAAAATCGATCTCATACCAAAATTGGCGCTTTTGCCGATAATGGATGAAATTATTAAGTTAGATATATTCAGTCAGGTCATTCCTGTTTCGGCAAAAAAATGTGATGGGATCGAACGATTGATGAATTTAATTCAGAAACCTTTGCCTGAGGGGCCTCAGCTGTATCCTTCTGAGCAGGTGACGGATCGCTCTCCCTCCTTCTTGATGTCCGAATTCATAAGAGAAAAGATTTATCGAGCGACTCGTCAGGAACTTCCTTACTCTGTCTGGATTGAGATGGAAGAGTGGCAAGATCCTGAGACTTTGACTCAGAAAAATAGAGTCCCCACTTATCGAGCGATTATTCACGTCGATTCGGAGTCGAGGAAAGCTATTCTGATTGGAAAAAAAGGAGAGATGCTAAAAAGAATCGGTACGGAAGCCAGAAAAGAGATTGAATCGATGTTGGGACACCAGATTTGTTTGAAACTATTTGTTGATGTCCAAAAAGATTGGAAAGAGGACAGTCACCAACTAAACACCTATTTGGAGTTGGAGTAATCATGTTGAAGGTAGCTTTAGTCGGCCGTCCAAATGTAGGAAAGTCTTCACTGTTTAATGTTCTATTGGGTTATCGAAGAACGATTGTTTTAGATGAACCTGGAACTACTTTGGATTTGATTCAAGAAAAAGTGGATTGGGCAAACCTGGCTTTAATCGATTCACAAGGGATTTACGGCGAAGGGGATACGAAAGTCCTCCATCAGGTTATCGAAGCAGCAGATGTTTGTCTTTTCATGGTGGACGCCATTGCCGGACTTACTCCATTTGATGAATGGATTGCAAGGGTTCTCCACATGAGCCAAAAGTCGGTGCTTTTGATCATTAATAAGTGTGAATCAAAGCAGGCTTATGATGAGAGTGATTTCTCGAAATTAAAATTCAGCGACTATGTTACGGTTTCTGTTTCTCATCGAACTAATATCGATTTTATTAAGCAGTGGTGTGCGGAGAGGGCTGGAGTTGCACTAGAATCTAAAGAGCCTTTTATCAAATTGACGTTGGTTGGAAGACCTAACACGGGGAAATCAACCCTGATGAACCGGCTCTGCAAACGAGAAGTTTCTAGAGTTAGTCCGGTAGCGCTTACCACTAGAGATCCCGTTAGCCACGAGTTTGAGACTGAAGATGGTTTGGTTCGCATCGTTGATACAGCGGGGATGCGAAGACCCAGAGCGAAAAAGGAATCGATCGAGACTTTTTCAATTCAGGCTACAACGCGAGCTATTCGTGAAAGTGATGTTGTTTTTCTTTTAATCAATTGTTCAGAACAGATTACTGATCAAGATATGCGTTTGCTCAGTTTGCTAGAGCGAGAGGGTAGGCCTGCCGCAGTTCTTTTAAATTTTTGGGATGTTTTAAGTTCCACTGAAAAGAAAGAATATATCGAAAATTCCGATTTTAGAAATTACTTAAGTCATTTTGTTACTCAACCTATTAGTGGAAAGACCGGATCAAAAACAGAGGAGCTGCTGCCGTTAGCTAAGAAACTAGTAAAACAGGCTAACAAACGAATCAAAACGTCGCGACTTAATGAAGTGGTTGAAAAAATTATTCAGCGCAATCCGCCTCCTAACGCCGGTCGGGGAAATTTTAATATTCTCTATGCTTCACAGGTTCGAGTTGATCCACCGACATTTGTTTTTTTTATGAATCGAAAGCGTAACCTACCGGAGAGTTATCAGAAATATATTGGGGGCGCTTTGAGAGAAAATTTAGGCCTAAAAAAACAGACCATTCGAGTCTTTTTTAGAGGTAACGACAAAGATTAACCCTCTTATTGGGGCCTTTTTGTTTACGCTAGGCTCTTTGTTTTTGGTCGATATTTTCAGCGACATCAATCAAATGAAAAGCATCGATGCCTCGAGCTCTTATAAATTCTTTAAGTTTGATCCCCTCCACTTGATTTGTGCTCTGTCCGTCAAGCCAAGTTCGGGTACAGTGGCTGCAGACTCGAAGTAAAAGGTTCGTAGCCAAGACTTTGACTAACTCTAGGCAACCGTTTTGTTGACAGTGTGGACATTCCATTTGATTTTCCTCTTCTTGGGGATGAAAGATCCATAAGGGTAAGTAAGCAAACCGAGTGCCCAAACAAAAAAAGTGAGTTTAACCAGTTGGAATAAGGCTCATTTTTATTATATTGACCAAAAAGCGGTCAATCGAAAAAGGGTTGGTCTTTCGACGAAGAAATAGCCATGGAGTTTAAATAAAATCGGAAGCGACTAAGATCATTAAGCTTTTACTAAGCAAAAAATCGACATTAGAGTTAGGCTTAATGTAAAAACATTGTATCTGGCCCTTTTGATTAGGCCTCGATGGGGTATTCAGGTAGCACAGAGCCACTACCAAGGGCGACTCTCGTCGATAGCCCTAGCCAAATATGGCCCAAGAGAGGATAAAAGTGCTGAGGCTAGAAAGAGAGTGCTAGAAAGTATCTGCTCTCAAGTG
>VGSE01000091.1 GCA_016875135.1 Deltaproteobacteria bacterium | reverse complement strand
TAAAAAGAGTAAATGGGAAAATGTCCGCAATGAAGCTGTAGAGGGCTGGAACAAAAATGTAAAAGCCGCTTACTTGGAGGCCCTTAATCGAGCAAAAATAGTCTACCTAAAAAATGGGAAAAAGAAGGGCGCCCAGGAATTAGAGCAAATCATATTAAAGCTCGAGAAGCTCGAGCTTTTACAAAAATCCCCCACCTATGAGGATTTAAACGAAATTGGAAAATGGCTTAATGAAAATGCCATAAATCACTCCTATACTATGAAAGTGATAGAGAAAGATAAGGAAGAGCAGATTCAAAAGGGACAACGCCTTATTGATAATTCATCGGATAACCCTCTTGGAACAGCCCTCAGCGGGCGAGGATTTACTCTGCCGACCCGATTCCTCTTGAGATCCAGAGCGGTTTTTGTCGTAGACTTAGAGACTATCGTTACGCGATACAATTCATCGAGGTTTAATAAGGAGGAGGGTCAGAAGAAAGCAGAACCTTCAAAAAAGTATACCCACTAGAAGCTCCTAATAATTTAACCAAGGCCTGGGTTCTCCGAGCGAGAAAACTCGGGCCTTTTTGTTTTGAGCCCGTTTGGTCATCGCTCTGTTGGAAAGCGCGTTGATTATTGCCTGGTGGACCGAATGGGGATCGAACCCACGACCTCCGCATTGCGAACGCGGCGCTCTCCCAACTGAGCTATCGGCCCATGCCCTGAAATTATTATTCCAAGTTAATCGCGAAAGGTTTCAAAATCAATCTTGAGATTAAGAAGAAAACTTTATACCTGCGAGTTATCATTTCGCTTATTTGAGGTGATTAATTGAGTGAGGGAAAAAGTGTGTACTTGATTAATCCAAGCCGCTCTTTGATCCCTAAACTTGTGGACTTAAGTGCATCTAAGGTTGGAATTAAACTGTCTAAAGTGAACTGGGTATTGGACCTGAAGTCAGTAGGAAACGGGATAACAGAAAGACCGGTTTTTTTGAATAAGTAGACGGCTCTCGGCATATGGAAAGCACTTGTGACTAAGATAATTTGCTTACCTCCACGAGCTTGGATCAATTCCTTAAGAAAAGTAACGTTTTCAAAAGTGTTTCTTGATCTATTTTCCTCAATGATTTGCTTTGTTGGTACGTTTAGGTCGATGAGGTAGTCCTTCATGTCGGTGGACTCCGTTCGTTCGATGCCCGAGAGAGGAGTGTACGGAACTCCACCACTTGCATAAACAAGAGGGGCTTTCTTTTTGTGAAATAGTTTTGCAGCAGCACTAAGCCTATCTCCCCAAGGTTCCTCAGGAGCCACTCTGGGAGGCTGAATGTTAGATACCGTTCCACCCAAAACGACAATCGCATCAGCGCTAGGACTTTCAGCAATACGAAGACCAGGAAATTGGTTTTCTAATGATCCAATAAAAAAATCAGAGAAAAGGGGTAAGCTCAGAAGGATAAAAATAACAAAGGTAAAAATTAGTAGCTGTTTTGCTGCACGAATCTTGTTTCTTGAAATAAAGTTTATCGAAAGGGCAAGAAAAATTAGCAGTAAAGTTATTGGTTGTGTAATAAAAAGAAGAAATTTAAAAAAATAAAAGCTCATCAACTTTTAAGTTCAGTCCACATCCGGTTCATGAGGGGTAAAGTATCTCCGATGTCTTCAAGAAAGAAAAGCTTCTTAAAAACCTCTTTAGGAGGATAGATGTTGGGGTTGTTTTTTTCTTCAAGAGGTAAAAGGTCTTTTACTTCGCGGTTGGGGGTTGCAAGGTGACTTTGTCGGACCGTTTCAAGGGCATGTTCTGGAGAAAGAAAATAGTTAATAAAGGTATGAGCTTGGAGTTTGTGTTGGCTTGAAACTGGGATTGCAAAATTATCTGTCCAAATCAAGCCGCCTTCTCTGGGAATAAAATATCGGATAGCCGGATTTTCTGCTTGAGCTTGGACTGCATCGCTGGAAAAAATATGCGCGATATAAACTTCTTCTTTGAGCAGTAACGGTTTGGATTCTGAATTGAACATGAGAACATGGTTTTTTATTTGTGAAATCTGCTGTTTGGCTTTTACTAAATTGTCGAGATCCCGCGTGTTGGGAGAGAGATGGTTGAGAAATAAAACGGCCGAAAAGACCTCTCTCATGTCATCCAGCAATGAAGTTTGTCGAGGATATGAAGAGTTAAGCAGTAGTTCCCAACTGACTTCCGTTTCGTTCAATTGTACTTTGGCTGTGTTGACTGCGATCCCCGAAGTTCCCCAAGTGAAGGGGACAGAGTATTCATTTTTCAAATCGTAAGATAAATGACGATAATAGTCATCTAGATGAATCAGATTGGGCAGCAAAGTAGGATCTAACTTGGACAACATCGAAAGACTCTTCATTTGTCGAACCATGTAGTCTGATGGCTGAACAATATCAAGCCCTGTGGCTCCGGCTTTAAGTTTGGCAAACAGTTCTTCGTTACTCGAAATGTATGAAAGCTCTACTTTGATGCCGGTTTTCGAAGTAAAATCTTGAATGACCGAGTCCGGAAAATAATTACTCCAAGTCGAAATTCTTAACCTAGGAGGAATGGTGTTTTTCGATCTTAAATAGATAAGACACGCTGTTGCGAGCCCTAAAAAAATGAGAAGACCAATTATCCTCTTAAGACCCATTTGCGGCTTTGCTCCTTAGAAACCAAAAGAAGAACTAAGAAAGTAGAAATACAGATCATCAAAAACGACAGACCGTTGAGTTCGGGGGTTACTCCGATTCTCATTAAAGAATAAATCTTTAAGGGAAGAGTGGTCAAACCGGCTCCGCTGGTAAAAAATGAAATCAGGAAATCATCGAAAGAAAGGGTAAAGGCTAGCAGCCATCCCCCCATCATCCCAGGGAGTATGTTGGGTAAAGTCACCTTCCAAAATATTTGGTGCGGTTTAGCGCCTAAGTCTTGCGCAACCTCGGCCATTTGAGGGTCGAGTTTTTTTAGTTGCTCTAACATGATGAAATAAACAAAACTGGCACTAAAACTGGCATGAGCAACAACCACAGTCGCAAATCCAAGTTCGATATGCAGAAGTAAAAAGAAAAGTAAGAGAGAGAGGCCGGTGATAACCTCCGGCAATAAAATGGGTAGCATAATGAGAGATTGAATCGTGGTTGGTAAAAGAGCTGAAAATTCAAATAGTCCTAAAGCTCCAAAAGTGCCCACAGTCACAGCAAGGGAAGCGGACAAGACCCCAATTTCCAAGCTGTTCATTAAAGGCTCTAAAAGTGACGGACTATGAAACAGTTTAAGCAGCCAGCGAAAGGTAAATCCGCTTTTGAGATCGTAGGGGTTGTTGAGAAAAGTCTGTAAAATAAGATAGAAGAGCGGTGTGTAGAGTAAAAAAATCGCAATGAAAAAGATCGTTGCAACAAAAGGATTAGCTTTTCGCATTGTCAATTCCATTTCTAAAGCCGCCGATACGCGACCATCGGGTCTGTATCCAGAGGGTAATTAATAGAAGCAAAGATAACATGCCGGCTATCGCCGAACCAAAGGGCCAATCCTGCATGACAAAGAACTGACTGACCATTACATTTCCTAAAAAAGCCTCTTTAGCCCCTCCAAGAAGGTCGGGAATCACATACTCCCCTAACATTGGGATAAAAACAAAAAGGCTTCCGACAAAAACGCCCTCCTTAATGTTCGGTACGACAACTTTCCAAAATACTTGAATTCGATTGGCCCCCAAATCAAAACCGGCCTCTCTTAAAGCGGGATCCAACTTTTCTAAGGAGGAGAAAATGGGAACGACGAGAAAAGGTAGGTAATTGTAAAGAAGCCCTAAATAGACCCCCGTTCGAGTGTAGAGAATTTCAAGGGGGGTTTTAATTAGTCCCCACTCCAGTAGCAGTTGGTTGATGAGGCCATGGTTGCCAAGCAACGATACCAAACCGTAAACCCGCAGAATAAAGTTCGTCCAAAAAGGAATAAAAAGCAAAACCAAACCTAATTGTTTTAGCCAACCCCGGCTTCGGGCCAGGTAATAGGCAACGGGGAATCCGATGGCCAGACAACTCAGAGTGGCTACGAGAGCTAACCACACAGTTTTTAAGAGCACTTTAATGTAGATGTATTGAAAGCTCCGTAAATAGTTGTTGAAGCTTAAATGAAAAGAAATGGTTCCTAAAGGGGTTCGTTCTAGAAAGCTCATCCCCAAAATAATGAGGAAGGGGATAAAGGTCATCAAAAACAACCAGCCAATAAAAACGAGAGCTGTTAGTGGAATAGGCTTGGACGATTTAAGTGGAGTATTCAAAACTTTGTTGATTCCTTATGAGTTTGAAATATTAAGCAAGATAGCGTCTTCGGTTCTCCAAGTGAGGTAGACGTTATCTCCTACATTGAGTTTTCTCTTTTTTAACCGTTCCAATTCCTGTTCAAAAACCTTAAAGGTAGCGTCTTTAACTTTGACCGTGTATTCGGTTCGAGAGCCCAGATAGGTAAGGTCACAAATGCTTCCCTCAATTAAGTTTTCCTGAAGTTGAGAGCGTTGTCTTAGAAGCCTCATTTTTTCAGGACGAAGCACTAAATTTAGCTTTTTGGTTAGGGCATGACCATTCTTTTTAACTTTAAAAGTCCCTAAAGCCGATTGAAGTGCAAGGACTTCCGGAGCATCCCCTACTAGTTCTCCGGTGATTTCATTCACTTGGCCGATAAATCGAGCCACAAAAGAATCAATAGGGTCTTCATAGATTGTTTTAGGCGTGCCGACTTGAAGACATTGTCCGTCACGCATGACGGCCATTCGATCTGACAATTGGAGAGCCTCTTCTTGATCGTGAGTTACCATGATAAAAGTGAGTCCTACTTTTTTGCAGAGGGCTTTGAGCTCCTCTCTCATTTTGATTCGCAGCTCAGGATCAAGTGCCGAGAGGGGTTCATCAAGGAGTAAAACCTCAGGCCTATTGACTAAAGCCCTTGCCAACGCCACTCTTTGGGCTTGTCCGCCACTAATTTGAGTGGTCTGTCGGTTTTTTAAATCCTCTATCTGAACTAATTTTAGCGCTTCTAAGACCCGGTCTTGGACCTCATTCTTTCCAAGTTTTTTCAGTCTAAGACTGAAAGCCACATTTTCAAAAATGGAGAGATGGGGAAATAAAGCGTAGCGTTGAAATACGGTGTGAAGATTTCGTTTGTGGGGAGGCAAACGGGTAATATCCCGTTGATTGAGTGTAATTTTGCCGCCAGAAGGTGATTCAAATCCTCCAATTAACCTCAAAACCGTGGTCTTCCCGCAACCGCTAGGGCCCAATAGGCAGAAAAACTCTCCGGTTTCAATCGTAAGATCGACGGGCCACAACTTAAAACCGGAGCCATCTTTTGAATAGGTTTTGGTTAATCCGCTTAATTCTAGGGGCATGGCGTTTTAATAAAAGAAACTCGCGTTTTCTACAAGGAAAAAAAACCAATTTTCATAAGAATTTGAAGTGAGTTACACTACACTTTATGAATATTTCAGCACTTGACAGATTGAGACTTTTTCTTCGCCCTCCAGGAAGAGGGCTTCACACCAACTCAACCGGGGGGTGGTACGCGAATTCGGTCCTTAAAAAACTTTATGGCACTGACTCCAATAAAGAAGTGATGGCCGCTTGGGAAGAGAGCCTGCAAAAATTACGAAGAGTCGAAGGGGTTGTTTTTGGCATTCCTTCCGATATCGGAGCAGGGATTTTACGCGGCGCTAATTTGGGTCCCATAGGAGTCAGGGATGCCTATCTCACCAAGTATTCCTCTTTTCCTAAAACACTGGTGGACATAGGTGATGTGATTGTTATTCCACAATTGCTTCATGATGAAATGCTGAACGACAAGCAACTAGCCGCTAGCCGTTCTGAACTTTATCCCAACCGAACCGTACCGCTTCCGGTTGGGCCGCTTTCTATTGCCGAGGCTCTTTTTGAAGCTTTAATGGAACTCAATCCTGAACTAAAGATTTTTATGATAGGTGGGGATCACAGCGTGTCCTGGCCAGCCATGGTTCACTGCCACAAGCGCTTTGGAGATTCTTTTGGGGTTTTGCATTTTGATGCTCACAGCGATCTGATGGAAAGTCGTTTGGGAATTAAGTACTGTTTTGCGACTTGGGCCTGTCATGCTGCTCGTTTGATTAAGCCTCACCAAATGGTGCAAGTAGGAGTCAGGACTTCCACTAAAACAAAACAATATTGGATGGAGAAATTTCCGTTGTTGCAAGTTTGGGCTAGTGAAATTCCAGGGCGTGAAACTGAGGTGATCTCAGAAATCCTTCAGTACCTGGTGAAAAGTGGAGTTAAACGAATTTATATCACTAATGATATCGATGGAACCGATCCTAAATATGCCCCTGCAACTGGAACCCCGGAACCCAACGGTTTAGGGCCCCAGTTTGTTTTGGGATTGATTGCAGCGATTCGACAGAAGTTCCAACTTATAGGGGGGGATATTGTGGAAGTGGCCCCTCCTTTGTCTGGCAGTCGAGACTTTTCTAAAGAGAAAACCTGTGAAGTGGCTGCTGACTATTTACATGCTCTTTTTTAGTTTTTAGTTATAATGATTTCAAACTTTGGGGGGATGAAATACTAAGTGAAAATCGCATTTGTATTTAATAAAAAGACCAACGCTTCTCTAGAACAAGCAGAGTTTGATACTCCTGAAACGATTCAGTCCATCCACCAAGCCTTAGCTTCGGGTGGACATGAAGTCATTGATATTGACATGTCGGGCGAAAATTTAGCGGTTCCTATCGAAAAACTGATTTCGACCAAGCCCGATATTATTTTTAATACAGCCGAAGGCTATTATGGGGTCGGACGAGAGAGTTTAGGGCCGACTTTGTTTGAGCAGTTGCAGATTCCTTATGTGGGTTCGGGTCCTTATGGATGTTTTTTAACTTTGGACAAATTTTTGACCAAACAGGTAGTCGCTAGTCGAAAAGTGCCTGTGGTCGAGGGGTATTTCGTTAACTCAGTCGATGAGCTCAAGAGTATTTTACGAGAAGTCGTTTATCCGGCGTTCGTTAAGCCTAACTACGAAGGCTCGAGTAAAGGGATTACCAGCAAATCGGTATGTAAAGACGCCGATGAGCTTTTATCTTACGGGACCGAAAGCTTGAAGCTATTTCCGCAAGGGATTTTGATCGAACGCTATATTTCCGGTCGAGATATTTCGGTACCTTATATTTCGGGGTTGGGGGAGGGGGGGAGGGGGGAGTCTTAGAACCTTTGGAGTATGTAGTTCAATCTCTCAAAGAGGGAACCGAATTTATTTATGATTATGATTTGAAAAATTTTTACGATGATGCCGTAGGTGTCAAGTGTCCTGCCGCTCTAGAACCATCCATTCGTGCTGCTCTTATCGAGATGATAAAACGGATTATTCCGGCTCTCGGAGTGGTGGATTTTGCAAGAGCCGATTTCAGAGTGAGTCCGGAAGGGGAGATCTATTTTTTAGAGCTTAATGCTCTTCCCAGCTTGCAGCCTGGGGCAGGGGTTTTTGAGGCCTCTCGTTGTTTAGGTTTGAACTATGAGCAGACCATTCTAAAAATTTTAGAGGCTGCCCGAACTCGTCTTAAAATTACAGGTAAGGGGGGGCGCAACCCAAAGAGATTAAGAACCTTAAAAAATCCCAAAGTGGCTCTTGTTTATAACTTGAGACGGAAAGAAGTGTCTGATCCCGATTATGAACATGAAGCCGAATTTGATTCTCAGCGAACAGTCGATGCACTTAGAAAAACACTTGAGGGTTTCGGTCTAAATGTTGCATTAATTGAGGCTAACAAACAGCTCATGGAAAATCTTAAAGAGTCTAGAGTGGATGTGGTTTTTAACATCGCAGAAGGCTCTAATAAGAGAGCGAGAGAGGCTCAAGTTCCGGCGATTTGCGATCTACTAGGGATTGAACACACGGCGAGTGATGCGACTTGTTTGGCGATCACACTGGATAAAGCGATTACTAAAAAACTTCTAAGCCAAGATGGAATTCTAACGCCGCAATACCGACTCTACCAGGGAAGTTCTAGAGGGGTTGAGCCCGGCTTAAGATTTCCTGTGATTTGCAAACCTAATCACGAAGGAACATCCAAAGGGATCGGGGATACTTGCGTAGTCAACCATCAGGAAGAGCTTGATCAAGAGGCTGCGCGACAATGGAAGAAATTTAAAGAGCCCATTTTGTGTGAAGAGTATATTGAAGGAAGAGAGTTTACGATTGGGGTGTTGGGGAATACTACCTTAAAAGTTTTAGGGCCTATGGAAATTGCTTTTAATCCAACTGGTGGGAAGTACCCGGTTTATTCCTTTGAGGCTAAACATGTGGAGCCCTCAGCCAACCCTATCTTCTCTTTGGTTTGTCCAGTAAGCTTAGGGCGTGAGCTGGATAGAAAAATAGTAGCTTTTGCCAAAAAGTGTTTTAATTCTTTGGGGTGTCGAGATGTGGCTCGTGTTGATTTTAAAGTGGACTCCAGAGGAAATATTTTCTTTATCGAAATTAATCCTCTTCCGGGGCTAGCTCCACAATTTAGCGATCTTGTGATTATGGCCGAAAAATCGGGGATGGCTTACGATAGCTTAATTCGAAGAATTATTACTCCTGCTATTCAAAGATGGCGAAATGTTGAACGGATGAAAGCCTGGTAAGGGATGAGTAATTTATTTGAAAAATACCAAGAAGAAGGAGTGCAGCGAAAGAGGGTAAGAGAACTTGGGGTTTGTATTGGGGAGTTTCCTACCGGTCCTTTAAATTCTATTACCGATGTTCCCGGGGTTAAAGTGGGCCACTCCACATTAATCGAGGGCTCGGGAAGAAGAAAACCGGGCAATGGGCCTGTGCGCACCGGAGTTACCGTTATTCAGCCAAACGAAGATATTTACAATCGCAAGCTAGTGAGCGGAAGTTTCACTTTGAGTGGAGCTGGGGAAGTATCGGGATTAACTCAACTGATGGAATGGGGAGTGATTGAAACCCCGATTGCTTTGACCAATACTCTCTCAGTAGGGAGAGTCAGTGATTGTATCGTAAAGTGGATGGCTCAGAAATATCCTGAAATAAGTGAACAACAAGAAGTGATTATTCCGGTAGTAGGTGAGTGCGATGATAGCTTTCTCAATGACGCTGTCGGATTGCATATTAAACCTCAACAAGTGTTTTCGGCTTTAGACAGTGCTAAGGCAGAATTACCTCTTGAGGGGGCTGTTGGGGCCGGCACTGGAATGATCTGTTGTGATTTTAAAGCGGGGGTTGGGACTTCAAGCCGTTTGATTCAACTTGGAGATCAGCGCTACACGTTGGGGGTTTTGGTAGTCAGTAATTTTGGTTTGATGGAGCATTTGCGAATCGATGGATATCCGATAGGTCGGAGTTTGATTAAAGTTCAAGGGAAATACGCTAGAAGGGTCAATAACTACGGATCGATTATTGTGGTGGTCGCAACTGATATTCCTTTAACCCATATGCAAGTGAATCGAGTTTGTCGAAGAGCTGCTTTGGGTTTGGGCAGGGTAGGAAGTTATGGGGCTCATAGTAGTGGTGAGATTATCATTGGATTTTCGACAGCAAATGAGGTTTCTCGATTAGCGAAACACCCTCAAATGGAGCTAAGAGCGATTCGGGATACGGGATTAGATCCAGTTTACAAAGCCGTGATCGAAGCTACTGAAGAGTCAATTTTAAATTCTCTTACTCGAGCTGTAACAATGGAAGGGGTTAATAATAATAGAGTCCCTGCTATTGATCTGGAGCTTTTAAAACAGTTGTATGGTCGTTACAATTTAGTCACTATTTAATTTGAAGAGAGTCTCATGGAATCTACACAAGCAATTGTTTTAGGGATACTTCAAGGATTAACAGAGTTTATTCCCGTGAGTTCTTCAGCTCATCTAGTTCTCTTTCCCTGGTTCTTTAAATGGCAAGATCCTGGATTAGCATTTGATGTTTTTTTACATTTGGGAACACTCTTGGCTTTATTGGTCTATTTTTTTAGGGAGCTGTGGTTAATAACGGCAGGAGGACTTGCAAGTATTTTGGAGCGTAGAATTGGCTTTGAGCCTCATCGACAGTTGTTTTGGATGTTGGGGGTGGGGTCGATTCCAGCGGCGGTTGCGGGTGTTCTTTTCAACCATTTAGCAGAAGAGTTTTTTCGAGCCCCTTTGTTGATAGCGACGATGTTGGCCCTGGTTGGTTTTGTCATTTTGTGGGTCGATGGACATTACCCTTCACTTAAACGGATCGAAGAAATGGGGTATGGGTATGCCTTTTTGATTGGTATCGCTCAAGCCTTTGCTATCATTCCCGGAGTTTCAAGGTCCGGTGCAACCATGGCCATGAGCAGACGTTTGGGTTTTAGTCGAGAAGCTGCAGCTCGTTTCTCCTTTTTACTCTGTATTCCTATTATTTGTGGAGCGGTTGTTATGAAAGTCCCTGATCTGATTAATCAGGTGGGGGCAGAAATGTCTTGGAACTATGTTCTATGCGGGTTTGGGGCTTCGTTTTTTTTCGGGCTCATTAGCATTCACTTCATGTTGAGTTATTTGCGTTATGCTGATCTGGCTATTTTTACCTGGTATCGTTTATTTTTAGCGATTGGAGTAGTGATTTGGAGCTTAACCCATCCTTAAACTTCTAAAGAGAAGATAATCCTCGAGAGCAGTTGGGAAAGTAGGATGAATATTGAGTGATAAGAGAGCAGGAATTGCGCAAAGTGCTAATCTGACTCTGAAGAGTGTCACAGTTCGATGGGGTTAAGTTATAGAAAGCTGACAGACATCGTGGTGCTGCTTCGTTGATTTCGTCGTAGTGATAATCCACTTCTCTGTAACAAGAGTCTTTAAAATTTTGAAGCTGAGTTGACTTAGCTGAGCATCTTGCTGATGCCGATTGGGAAGGAGTTGTAGTTGATGAACCCGAAGAAGTTTGTAGTTGATGAACCCGAAGAAGTTGAATTTGAGTTTGTATTAGCCAAGGAAGAGAAATCTGCCGGCCGGCTTGTGTTTCCGTTTTGTCGGTTGCTTAAAGAGCTAAATCGGGGGGAAAGGTCAAGAGGCATCGAAGGCTGACAGCCTATCATGGTCAGAATCGAAAGGACCCCTAAAGTCAGTAATAATGGTTTTTGCCTCTTCATGTTGTATCCCTTTCTGCGAAAACCTAGTTGTATTAGTCTCAGTCTACAGAGTTTGGATAACGAAATGAACCTGTAGAAAATAGTGCACTCTTTTATTCAAGTTTTTAGGCGGGTTATAATAAAAATATTTTAGCTGTCTAGAAGTTAGACAGTTCTA
>VGSE01000090.1 GCA_016875135.1 Deltaproteobacteria bacterium | reverse complement strand
AAAAATTATTAAAAGAAAACCAGCAGATTTTGCAGTCGATTTAATGAGTTATTGTTGTTTGATTCTATCGACTTAAATTCATGAATAGCGTCAGGTTCTAGAAAACTACTTCGTATAGAGACTCGCGACGGCGAAGCTAGCCCCATGAGGGTCCATTAATGTGTTGTTTATTAGCGATAACTTTATTTATGGCCCGTATAACTCAATAAGAAATGGGCTTTTATCTCTCCTATCCGTAATAAGCGCCCAGAAATTCGCCAGTGTTTTTAAATATAGAATCAACTTGTTGAATTCTATGGGTTTACAGTGCCTAAGCATTGGTTATGAAATGGGTTTTTGTATCTGTTTCAAATTATTCAAGAATTAGGATTAATGAGAAATAATATCTACAGGTACCATCGTTAAATTGGGTTTACTGTGCCACAGTACCTTTGGCTACCAACTTGCAGCTAAGGGTATTAGCACTTTTGACCAGGAGCTTTGAGATGCAACTTTGGATACCTTACCTTTCGTCTTTCCTTTTGCTTTTTGGATTACCTACCTACGCCGAACATACATCAATTCAGGACCCTGTAAAATCCCGCAAATTGGATAAAGTGAATCCATTAGAAGAAAATCAGTCTATAGCCAAAAAATTTGAAGCAGGATTCAAGAGTGGCAAATACTGCGTGATTCTTGGATACTCCGATATCCGAAATACCCAAGGTACTCCTAGTAATTCAACAGATAAAGCTATGACGGAGGTTTGGAAGTATCACAATAAGCTACAGAGCCAAGGGGTCATTGGAGTCAATTCTATCAACGGACTCATATCAGCTTTGAAGAACTGTAAACTTGAACAGGATATTGTCATCGATACGCATGGTTTCGCTGAGGGTGATGGAGGCTTTTGCGTTGCTAAAAAGGAGTGCATCACGACTGGCACTGAAGATTTTGGGCGTCTTGCTCAGGCCTTGGCAGGAAGAAATAATGTTCACATATGGGCATGTTCAACTGCTTCTAGCGCTATCCACAACAATAAGCCCGATAGCAACTTTGTAAATCAGCTAGTTAATAAAACGTACGACCTTTCAATTGCAGAAAACAGCAGCCTAATCAAAAAGGGCTATAAACCACGATTTGTAGCCTACAGTCGAGTGATGTATGCCAGCGAGAGTGCCGGCTTTATGGTTGGAAATTCAACCATCCAAAACTATCAAGCGGATGTTAAAGAAGCTGAATTTGTTCCAGATGACAGATTAACTCCACATTCGAACAAACCGGGCACCTCTCAACCCACTTACCCCGTCGCCTATTCGTTTCAAGTCCCTAAAGGTGGATTGGCCTTTTTGGAACCTCATTTACTTGATTATGCAGAAAAAAAGGGATTTGTCTCTCACGAGGAGGCCCAGTGGGCCAGAATTAAAAGGGTTGCTAGATTAAATCCAAATCCTCTGAAGTTAGGAAGGATAACAATCTATGAATAGGCTACAAATGATCTTCCAAAAATTGGTTACTTCAAAAATTCCTCTCATCGTTTTAAAGCTTGCACTAATTGCAGTGTCAGGGCAGTCCTTAGCGACTGCCAAGGCCACGCCCAAGGATCTCTATAGTCAATTTCGCCCTGCCGTTGTCGAAATTAAAGGAACTCAGATGGGCATAGATAATGGCTCATTAGGAACTGGTTTTTTTGTATCGGAAGATGGGGAGTTGATTACTAATTATCATGTTTTAAGAGATTCAATACATCGCGCCGCAGCCGGTGTTTATTTTAGACTAAGTGATGGCACGATTATCAAGGATTATGAAGTGGCTCAGTGTACAGATGAAAGAGGAATCGATATCTGCTTACTCAGGTTAAAGGTAAAACCTAAGAGTTGGTTTAAAAAGCACACTAAAAAACCTGCGATTGGGCAAGAAGTCTTTGTAATTGGACACCCCCGAGGCTTTTCTTACACTTTTACCCAAGGGATGGTGAGTGCAGTCAGGGAATCGGATGCAAAAATATTAGAGCTTCAAGTGACTGCTGCACTTAATCCTGGAAATAGTGGAGGCCCGATTTTCGACAATGAAGGAAATTTGATGGGAGTTGCGACTTATGTCATTACTGAGTCGGAAGCTCTAAATTTTGGAATTACTGCTAAGGAAGCATTCAGGTTTATTTCCAGTCATCGAAAATTTCAATCTCATCAGTCCTATAGTAAAATGCACTATGCGATGAATAAAAAGAGGTCAGAAGAGCTAAGTGAAAAATTAAATATGCCCATTATCAATGCTTTAAAAAAAAGGCCGGATCCTGAAAAAACATTAAAAGGATTTCAGCCGATCTGGATAAAGAGTGATCGCTGGAAAGTTACAGGATATCTACCAAATCAATTTAGCTGCCATGTGGACAAAGTAGAAGGAGTAAAACAATCCAAAATACATTGTAAATACGGTTTTGCGGACTTTGAATTTTATTCACAAGAAGTTAGTTCGTCTTGGCAAATACAATCATTAAACGGAACTATGATTTCTACTCCTGAACCTTTGGAATTAACCCAGCGGCTAATAAATAATGGAACATGGCCAAAGATTGCAGCTAGTTTAACAGCCAAAGAACGCAAATATATGTATAGTTCACCATCGGCAGTGAAATGCCGAACTATTACTCATCCCGCCTTTAACAACAATACTCGTTGCTACGAATTTAAGTATAACTCGAGAGTCTTTGATGCTAGCTCATTAACTATGATGTCTCAGCATAATAATCAAGTGTTTTACTCGAGAGTTACAACGACTGAAGCTTCACAGGTTCCCTTTTATTTTGATCTCCTAGCGATGTTTGTTATGACTTTAAGGCGCGTAGATACGCCAGAGCCTATGGCAACAAAAAGGCAATTTTCTTCGATTAGGTAATTATCCCTCTTATCCTAGTTCATAGACCCCGGAAAAAGCTATTAGATCTTTGCTTTTGCACCCGCTACTTTTCCGGCCGAGAAGTCGATAGGCACTTTTTTGACATGCGCAGGAGTGAGTGTAAAAAGCTCACAAAATTGCCGTCTATTTTTTGAGCAGAAAAAGTGGCCTGATTCTATGACATTAGGCGATCGATTTTTTTAATGCCACTGCTTCCAACAGATTTATGAGATTGGCCGTATTCAATGAATACTAGCAGAGTGTCGCAATCTTACAGAAGTTTGCGGCTGCCCACGCATTCCAAAGAACATGGCACGTTCCCTGCTCTTTTAGGGGGTGAACACTTAACTTGGGGGTTCTTATGAAGATAGTTATCGTTATTTTGTTGAGCGTCACACTTTCGGATATGGCGAGAGCTAATCACGATATGCCTGTTTACCACGTCTGGGCGCCGCGCACTGTTAGTCGTTGGTACGGATGGCAAACAATCATTACCAGTGTGGTTCCTTTGTCGGACAAGCCTTGCATTTTTCAGTCGAAAACAAGCCCTCCTGAAGGAAATTCGCTCCAAAATGTCGCTCAAAGTCGTATAGCAAAGGACCTAAGGGGGCCTGGGGACCTTTTAAATGCTTGTCGAGCCATGAGAACACGTCTTGGAGCAAACCAGTGCCAAAAGATCTTCGTCGGCGGACACGGTTCAGAAAATGGTGTTGGCGTCGGGGATCTTTTCGAGGTTTACAGTGCCAATACTGCGAGCACAACTCAAGCACGCTACCAACAAATGCTAAATAGACAACGAAACCCCAACCCCAACGCCGACAACTGGGCTAAACAGGTAGCTCGTGACGCCCTTATCGTTGACCAGAGACCTTGTAGCCGTTGGCCGCGAATGGAAAATTTTCTTATGCAGGAAATTTTACACTGTTTTGAAACGTTGATCGATAGGAGTAACATCAATAACGCGATCGTATTTTCGTCCTGCGGTCCCAAGACTCGGACGCCCTGTAATACTGCACTCCAACGAGTTTGCGCTCAGGTATTGAGCGACGCAACGAACATCCCAGTTGTTTACTCGAACAGCTATAATTGTACATTGAGCGGAGCAGGGAACTACGATACGTGCGAAGCGGGACATTCCATTGTTAGACCGACGTACAACAGACCATAGAAACACCGCGAAAGTTTTAAGCGCCTCTCTTGGTAGAGGGCAAAGCAGTGGGTGTTTCAGGCCACAAATTGTTCTAGATAAATATTCCTATCCGTGGAGAGGCACGAGTTTCGCAACCTCTCCCTGTTTCCACAATCGATTCGTCAGTAGTTTTCTCCTCTGTAAAAGTCTCCCAGCCCCTCTTTTCTTTCATCGCCGGAGTCTTTTATTTTCAGGTGGCTCATTACGCTTTACATAGCGATAAATCGTTTGGCAGCGACTTTATATACACGTTTACAGCGCCGAATTGCTTCACAGCTTGCGCCGTTGCACGAGGGGGTTCATACCCATGGCTTGTGACTGTGTTTCTACTGGCATCTATCTTCATAGGTCACCCGTCGGTAGTTATGCGCTGTCTATATCAAACCGACTTCCCGTCCACCACGACCCTACTTTGCTTCCAAGTAATAAGACACCCAATTGGTCTGCTCCAGACACAATATCAGTATTCATGTAATGCATCAGGTAAATTTTCACTGCAGGTGATTGAGATTGGCGAAGATGAAAAAGCTAACCCCGCAATACATTTGACGTTTACAAAATAAAACCTTAATTTTACTGCTTAAGAATTAGTTTTAAAATTTTATTACTCAACTTCGATTGACGCCGTGAAGTATTTTCTTCTTAGGAAAAACTGTGTGAAGAATTTTGTTATTATTCCATTTTTGTTCTTCATGTTTTTTTCCAGTTTTGCTATGGGACAACCCTGGTTATCTAATCGATTTGCCCAAAATTGTGCCGGCTGCCATGCTCCGGGCAGATTCAATAAATCCATGGCTAAACGAAGATGTACTTTGGCTTGTCAGGGGTGCCATGTGAGTCCCAGCGGAGGAGGAATGAGAAGCTCTTACGGTCGATGGACCCAAGAGCGTTGGCTAAGAAGTTTTTTTGTCGCGGACCTATTGACCAACAAAAAATCGCCGGCCCCCTTTGAAAAACAGCCTTATTTCGATGCCGAAGGAGTTCAGCTAGTTAAAGACAAAAAATCTCTTCCCAAAGTTCTCCGTCCTCAGAGAAGACCTCGATTGGGTACCACAGAGAGTTTAGACATCAATGAAAATAACTACAGTAGAAAACAAGAATATTTTGATTATACGGATGTTTCTTCTGAAATTTATGAGAGCTTAATCCCTGTAGGAGACCCCTATCTTATGGAGAGAATGTTTGCAGTGTCAGGAGGCGCCGACTTTAGATATTTTGTTTTAAATAGAATCAATGATGCGCCTACTTCGACCAATAACAAGCTTCGAGCTTTTCCGATGGTGGCTGATCTCTATCTGCGATTTAAGCCTATTCGCGAGTATTTGAATTTTGTTACTGAAGCGCGTTTCTTAAATGGCCCCAACAATTCGCAACTGGATCGGTTTTTTACGAACGAAGCTCGAATTCGTAGCGCCTATATTCTTAGCGATAATTTGCCCTACAATTCTTATGTGATGGCAGGCCTGTATCGTCCTCTTTTTGGTTACTATATCCCAGATCACACTTCTTTAGCGCAAACTGTCTCAGGCCTCACCGTAAGAAGTGTCTTCTTAGCTGCTTCGGTCGGTTCTTCTCCCAATGTTCCTTTTGCTAATTTTCATCTGATTGGTCCCATCAAAGGCCAAGAAGAGATTCACGGTTTTACCGCAAACTTCGGCGGGAGATTTGTCACCCTAGGAGCATCTTTTATGTTCTCGTACTGGAAAACAACAACTAGAACCGGTGGGTTGGATTTGCAAAAATCGATGTACTCAGCTACCGGGGGGCTTCAACTGGGGCCAACCACCGTGAACATCGAACTGCTTCATGTAAACAGAGAATTCGCTCCGGGCGCAGCCAACGGCGGTGATATTTTTACTGTAGATACTCAAACGAAATTTTGGAGAGAAAATTACTTTTTATTGAATGGCGCTTTTTCGAATCTCTCCCGAACTCTTAACGAAGGAAAAGGAAGCGAATGGATGGTTGGATTTAAAAGCTACCTTCTATCCGGCGCCGATTTAGAGCTTCTCTTAGTCAATAAAAAAGACAAACTCGCGAGCTTAGAAACCACCACTCGAGATATTCAGTTTCAAATTCATCTGTTTTATTAAGGGCCTTCATAATTCTAGATACCAGTGGAGTCAATCAGTTGAACACTTTTTGACTAGACTAGGAATAAAATCAAAGCCTTCTATGAGGGGATAACCCCCGTGTCTATCGATTGAACACTTAAAACTTAATAGTTTTTAAGAGTTATCTACACAGCTACTTGCCATTGTTAAAAAGTTCGACATCTGTTCACAATCTCAACGCTTGAAAATGGTTGGAACACTTTTAGCATTCTTTAACCATTTCAAATTCGAAACAAGTGCATCTGTTCCCAGATTGTGTAAGATATGAAATTAAAGTTTAGCAGAAATATAATTAGAGACTCCCTTTGGGTTATGGTTGGACTAAACCTCATGCTGTCTGTTCAGGGGTTGGGAGATAACTCTGTAGAAAAGGCGCAGCGCCTCTATGCCCGCATCGCCGGGGTCAAGTTGAATTCGAATTCACCGATTTTAGCCGAAATGGCGTCGCTTATTGAACAAAAGAGATATAGTGAAGCTGCCAACAAGGCTCTTGATTCAAACGATTACTATAACATAAGCCTCTTTCAATATTTTGCTCCTTTGTCTAATCGGGCTGAAGTATCCGATGTCTCTCTCAATGACTTTATTGTGATGGGAATTGCCAACACTTTTACCGATCCAGCTACAGGAAAGGATCGCCCCTACACCAACTTAGTCGATGGAGATTTTAGGGTTCAATTAAATAACCAAGATTTAGCTTCTAACAATAATACAGCTCTAACCAATGCTTTTAACGCTAGAACCATTCTCACTCCTCTGAATCTGACTATTGTTACTCCCCAAAGAGTCAATTTCCCAGATGCTGCAGGCTTACTAACTACTCGGCAGTTTCTCCAAGAACACGCGACAGCAGGAACTAATCGCAGACTAGTTCATTATGCATTCCGAGAATTTCTCTGCACCGACATCAAAGAGTGGAGGGACGCAGATTTAAGTATTAGTGACGAGTTCGTTACTCGAGACGTGAATCGCTCTCCAGGGGGAGGAGCTGCCGGGTTCAATCAGTATCAAACTGAGTGTCGAACTTGTCATCAAGTACAGGATTCTTTGAGAAACGCCTTTGCATACCACGACTTTGTTAACAATGCTCCCGTGTATATGCCTGGAAGAGTAGCACCAAAAATCAATCGAAACATTGAATTCCAAGGCGGATTCGTGGTGCAGAATGATTCTTGGGAAAATAAAGCGACTCGAAATGGAAATGCTAACCGCTTTGGATGGAGGGGACCTTTAACTGGAAATGGAGCAAAAAGCCTAGGCGCCATGATTGCGAAGTCAGAGCGTTTTGCTTCCTGTGCTGTCGAAAGAGTTTTTAAACACGTCTGTCTCAGAGCGATGGATTCGAGTGAGGGCACATTGAAACAGACTTTAGCAAGAAACTTTGAGGCCGACGGTTACAGTTTAAGAGGTCTCTTTAGGAGCGTAGCCCTTTCGCCTTCTTGTTTGCAGGTGGGAGAATGAATATGAGCTCAATAATCTCTATTTTGGTTTTAATTTTACTCACTTCAACTGGATGTAAAATCGAATCCAAGTTTCTTGATGGGATTGCTCAGAGGGAAATCAGCGGCAGAGGTAATAACAATCCCCCTAGAGTCATATCGGCTGTAAAAGCGCCCTTGAGGTTTAGAAGCTTGGTGGAGTCTTGGATTAGACAAGCTGATATCACAAATAATACGGACATAAATAACATCTATATGCAATTCAACGCCCTAAAGAATCAGTTACCCCAAGAGGGAACTGCCACTGAGCTTACATCCTCCGGATTTCAGGCGCTATTTGTAGTGGCGGGTCAAGTGTGTGGAGCCTTGAAGAACAAAGAAGCGGCTCTAACCGCTCAGAATCGACAGGTATTCAAAAATTTTAACTTTACTCCTAATGCGACTTTACTAACTCGAGAAGCTTTGGCTTCAGATCAAGCCATTCGAGACGCAGCAAACAATTTACTGCTCGTCTTTGTGGGTAGGAGTGCTAGCGAAGCAGAGAAAACAGAGTTTGTTCGAGCGGCTGCTCAAGTGCTTTTTGGCGTATCGATTACTGCTCAAAATAACACAAAAGCTGTTTCAGATATCGCAGTGGTCTTGTGCACGGCAGTTGTGAGTTCGATCGAAGCTATTTCAATCTAAAAGGGTGAACGTATGAGTATAATTATTAAAACTCCGGTTAATCTAAAAGAAGTAAAAAGAGAATGGCTCGCTCATCAGCTTAAGAAAAATCCTCATTTTCATTCGAGAAGAGAATTTCTTGGACAAAGTGCTGCAGGAGTTACAGCCCTTACTTTTATGCCAACGATTTTTTCACTGATGACCAAAACCCACTCAGCACAGGCGGCTGTAGGTTTTAATGCTCGTGCGGTGGTGCTAAATTGTCCGGGAGGTTTAACAATAACTTCTGAGGTGGTGCCGCAAACTGTGAACGGCGCATTCTTGACCGCGGGCAGCTACAGTACCTCGGGAATGCCTGGGCAGAATCTTACTACTGGAGTTTCAACTAAGTACGGAGCTCCGATGTGGACGGCTTCTCTGTTTTTTCAGGGGTTGGAGCAAATCAACGCTCAGATTGAAAGCCTTGGCGGTAAAATATATGTAGCTGCAGGTTTTCACTCCAATAGTCAGGATGATTCCACGAATAACCCGATAGGCGTGGCACCGCACATTGTGTCTGCGGCTATGCAAGCGGGGGCAAAATTCCGCGTCGCTGGGACTCAATTAAACTCAAATAATGCGAATGGAGGAAGAGCTCAACCTTCAGTCGATTTTCCCGGAGTTAGACCTGCAGTAGCGACGACTTTGGCACAGGCCCAAGATCTTTTGTCAGTAAAAAAAAGTGCTCTAGCTGCGATGTCAACCGACGCTTTGGTAGCTGGGGCATCTTTAGCTGAAAAACTCACACAGGGAGCCACGCAACGGTTTCAGGCCATGACTGGCGGCCGACAACTAGCCGAGCTCACTCGAGCGGCAAATGCAGACTTGAAGACGAACGTCGCCAATGAGAACCCTTTGGATCCCAGAACCAGCACGGTGCTTCAAAGCGCTTATGGAATAACTCCCTCTACTGCGGTGACCGACCCTAGAGTCGCAATGGCAGCAAGCCTTCAATTTCTCCTGAATGGAATCTCTCCAGTGATGGTCGCTCAACTTCAAGCTAACTTTGATTATCACGACGGTACTGACGGTTGGGCGAATCCCACCACCGGTCAGCACGCTCTAGTGTTCAATACTCTGAAGCCCATGCTATTGGCTGCCGCTCAAAGTAGAGTATCTCTAGGAGTGTATGTTCAAACCGATGGGGCTTCATCCATGGCGCGTGACCAAAAAAGATCTATAGGGGACGCTAATCAAATCCACGGAGCTCTTTACATTTATCTCTGCATGAATAATGAGCAAGCACCTTCGAGATTTCAACTCGGAGGTTTTAGAAGTAACGACAATGCGGGCGGCAGCGCGGACACCGACACCAATGTAAACATTCTTCAAAGAAATCCAGCCAATGAAGCCCATGCCTTTATGGCTTCACTTTTGGGAATGCAGAATTATAAAGTAGCTGACTATGCTCCTCCTAATACTTCACGAGATGTTTTCGAACAATTAAATATCTTCAACCGCTAACAATAGAGAGGATACTACTTTGAACGTTTACGGTCGAAAATCTTTAGTCTTTTTAGTTTTGGAATTGTTCTTGTCGGGTTGTGGAGCTTTTCACGACAAAGTGAGAACAAGTTCCGGGACGACGGCGATTAGCTTAGCTGCTTTTGTTCGCACGGTTAAACCCGTCCTTCAGACCAATTGTTTTGGCTGCCATGCTCAATTGGGCAACGGGGCTGCAGCAGCATTTTTTATGCACCCCTCAGATAATGACAACCTATACAATTTATGTTTCGGAAAAATTGTAGTAGGCAATCCCGATGCATCTGCCCTGCTGCAAAAAGGCAAAGGGGCGAACAACCACTCAGGCGGAAATCAATTAGCTTCGGCAGCCGACCAGGAAAAGATTTCAAATTGGATTTCCAATTCGGGCTCGGGAGGAAGTAGCTCGGGAGAAAGTGGCTCGAGCCAGGGAACCACCGGATCTAATCTGAAATTTACGGGCAGTGTACCGGTTCCCGTGAATTTAACGCTAAATGGAGATTATCGATTCATGCGATTTAGTTTGACGGGATTAGGCCATCCCAATGCCTTCGTTGAAGCAGGAATAAGATACTATTCCGACGGAAGCTATGAAATAGGTCAGTGGAGAGTATACTCACCAAGTTATCGACTCAAGGTAACCGGTGTTAACATCGTAGTTTCTAGTGGCCTCGATAACATACTCTATAATACGATGGCCTCTGTAATTTTAGATGCCCCTCAATCTCCGATCAATGATTCAAGCACCACTCCCCTACCAGGCGTTGTGTTATCAATGCGTTCGGTGGCTGCAGCAGAAATTCGACTAAGAAACAATGAAATTAAACTTGGGTTTGTAGATGTAGCTCGCAACGATGGCTCCAATTCAAACAACTCAACCGAACAGGCCTACTTTTTATCTTCGGTAAAACCCATTTTACTTAATAACTGTGCTTCATGCCACGGGAATACAAACGGATCGGGTAACTTTAACATGCCCAACAACGATGATACGCTTCTTTACCAAAACGTCCGAGCTAGAGTAACTGCCAAAAACCCAGCTAGTTCAAGGCTCCTCACCAAAGGAACGGGAACTGCTCATGGCGGAGGGAACCGCTTACCCAATCAATCCGAAAGAGATACTCTTGCGAACTGGATCAACAGGATCAATCCGTCTTAATTCTCAGATAAACTGACACCCGAAGTGAAAATTACAGTATGGGCTAGGGCGAAGTAGCAGTGATTTCAACCCGCTATTTTGAGATCAGGTAAATGCCGTGTTCTTCGATTCTGCTTTTCTAGGGAGGATCATTCATCTGTCTTAAAGTTAGTGTCTACAATCCAGTCTCGAAGAGATTTGTAAGTTCAAGCAGTTGCAATTTCTGAAAGATTTTCTGTAAAAAAAATGGACAAATGTTGTGATTTTTTTCACCAGAAAACAAGCTAAACAGTCGATGGTATTCAGTTTGCACTAAAAAAGCTTATGAAAA
>VGSE01000089.1 GCA_016875135.1 Deltaproteobacteria bacterium | reverse complement strand
AGATTATTAAAAGAAAAAGGCTATAAAACAGCTCTCATCAACGCTCGCTTCATAAAACCTTTAGACCAAAAATTAATTCTTTATTGGGCTAATCGATCAAAGCTGTTAGTCACCGTAGAAGAAAACTCGGTCATCGGTGGATTTGGAGCCGGTGTTTTAGAACTTCTTCAGCAAAATCATCTCCAAAAAGATTGCTTGGTTTTGGGGCTACCGGATCAATTTATTGAACATGCCGCCCCAAAATCCCAAAGAGCTATGACCTTTTTAAATGGACCGGGAATTTGTCTAAAAACGCTGGAAAAGTTGAAGACTTTAGAGATTGAACCCAAAATTAAATCTAAAACGAAAAAAGAAACCAAAGAGAATTCTATTTCCCTTCAGTAAAATATTCTTTTAACTTAGAAGCACTGATCGAGAGTTAAAGTTCGCGCTGGTACTTCGTCAGCAGAATTGCCACCTGATTGGGTTAAGGAAATTTGACCACACTCACTAGTAAAATCGACGATCTCTGTTTCAAACGTTTTTCTTCTAACGGTTGGTAATATATAAAGGGAATTAAATTGGGTGGTGATTTGTCCACTAGTGGGCCAACAACAATTTAGGTTCCCAAATCTTAAGTCTTGAGTGACTTCGGACAAACTCAACATCCCTGTGTTGTTGTATTGGGTTCTGATTTTCGCACCTGTTAGTATAACTGGGGTTGACCCCGAAAATTTAACTTCCATTGGATGGCTTTCACCCCATTGAAAATCTAAACTGGCATCGTCACGTTCAAACTTTCTGTCTCCTGCCTGAATACTTGAGATAGTTCTATCTGAAGAGAGGGCTAAAACATTAAGAGCTCCGATTGAAACGATGTCACCATAAAGGATCTCAGGATTATTAATTTCCTCATTCTTGGGAATGAAATTCTTTACCTGAACTCCCTTAAGGTTAATTACTCTTTCATTAATTGCATTAAACTCTACTTCAATTCCCCCAATTTTAGCTTCAAGAAAGCCAGTGGGAAAATCGGTCCACAAATATTGAACATGTCCTTTTTGAGAAAAAGCGATATTCTGCTGATCTCCATTAGCTCCTAGCCCAAAGTTGATCTTAATCGTTTGCCCGATCAAAGAATTGGCCCCTATATTCGCTGCTGTTAACCCTCCAGCGGAAGAATTAATAGCCTCACAAATAGCCTGTGAAGGGAACTCAATTCGATGAAAGGTTCTAAACCAAGAGGGCTGTATTGCTCCCTCAAACTGACAAAGCCCCAAATACCGTCGAAGATAATTCCCAGGGGACGTCGTAATCTTATCGTTAGCAAAACCTAAACATTGGGCTTTTAAATCTTCCTCCTCAGTTAAGAGCGGGCAACTAATTGAACTCGGAAGTAGGATCAGGGCGTTGTTTAAACCAGATGGAAGTACGCCGGTCCCCTGACTCACCCACACGGCTCCACTCATCACTCCTACCATCGACTCGCCCCAAAATTTGTAACTATCCTTGGAACCGCAAGAACCTAAATTCAAAAGAAAGAAAAGACACATCCCCCCTAAAATGAAAGTCGAGAGGAAAAATTTTGGCTTTATAGATTTCACTAGGTAAGTCTATATTTTCTTACAAAAACTAGCAGGTTTCAATCCCCAGTATGTCTTCTAACGCTTTTAGTCTTATTAGTAATAGGGCGCATAGTGTTCCTTGGGTTCCTCGAAATAATCAACGCTACATCCCAAAACAAGGTATCCGAATACACCGGTTTTTTGATACTGCCCTTTATTTACTAGGATTGGGGCCACAGAGAGCACTCGATGACTTCCCCGCAAATTAGAGGCTCGAAAAATATCCACTGAGGATTGTAAAAATGAGCGCGTTAATAATCGGTCGAAATACGTTTTTAATCTTTCCCCCTGATAGGCCTTAATATTAATAGGTTTCAAACCTTCGTCACTATCTACTCGCATCGGCTCGGCTCTCAATCCGGACTTTGGATCTATTCCCATTACATTCCAGAACTTTGGGTGTGTCATAAAGTCAAAGTCGTTATCGACAATATAAATATAATTACCCTTTTGGTAAGCCTGTAGGAGATTCTGTTTTATCTCGTAGGGAAACGTCGGAATACTTAATAACTCTTTAAAATAACGATAGTCGATCCCCAACATAAAAATACTATCCGACGATCGATAAAACACCGGAAAATAAGCCCCTTCTAATTTTTCTCTTTCATTTTCTCTGGAGTAATATCGAACTAGTTTGCCAAAATAAACCTCCCCTTCATTCAGCTTCCTCGCTCTTTTTAATAACTCGATGTCACAGAGATTAAGCCCCTGGCAGTCCTTAAAACGACGGAGCTTTTTCTCCCACTGACCATTTTTTAATCTCAATTGCTCATCGCCATTGAGATTATATTGAATCATTTCGTTATAAATCGGCAAGGGTACCGTTGTTCTGGAATCGTCTCTGGGATCCAAATGGGTCAATTGTCCGACTCGAGCGAGATAGACTCTCATGAAATTACCGAGCGAGGGAGTTATGAGGGAAAGGGCCTGCAAGTCTCGCGCTGCTGAATCCAATAGAAATGAAACCTCTCTAGCTACTGCCATAGCTTCATTGGCTAAGACCTGATTTTGTCTCTGCATAAATTGGCTGGTAATTCGTTGATAATTGGCCCGCGACGTCGACCAATAATAAAAGGCTAAAGAAATGATCAAAACCGGTATAGGGAAAACAAACAAGATTAAAGCCCATGGATTTAAGCTAGAGAGCTTCTCCGTTAATTTTCTTGATTGTAAGTCGACCTTCATTCAGGCAATTTAACACATTGAAATGAAAAAACGAGCAGACATTCTATTGGTGGAACGTGGGCTGGCCCTCAGTTTAGAAGAATCGCGGGCTTTTTTAATGCAAGGAATTGTTTGGAGTGCCCAACAACGCGTTGATAAACCAGGTACCCAGCTTAAAATCGATGCTCCGCTTGAAATCAGAAATAAAAAACTAGAGTTCATAAGTCGCGCCGGAGATAAACTCAAACACGCTCTTTCGGTGTTTAAGGTTTCTCCCATGGATCGGGTTTGTCTAGATGTTGGTTCCTCTACAGGTGGATTCACCGATTGTCTTTTAAAAAACGGAGCTCGGTCTGTTTTTGCTCTCGATGTAGGATACGGGCTTTTAGATATTCATCTGCGAAAAAACGCAAGAGTCGTAGTGGCTGAAAAAACCAATGCTCGATTGGTTACTCGAGACCAACTCATTGAACTTTCTCAAACAGCCAAGGAAATAAGTCTCATCGTTTCTGACGTTTCATTTATTTCTCTAAGATCCATCGTTCCCAACTTAAGAGAACAGTTTCCCGAAGTGAGGGAGTGGATTCTTTTGTTTAAGCCTCAGTTTGAACTTAGCCCCAACAACCTTTTATCCGGTGGAATTGTGAAAAGCTCAGCCGACGTAATGGGGGCTATCGATGAGTTTACAAATTTCATGAAGACTCTAGGGTTTGTTATTAAAGCTGGACCAGAAACTTCTCCTATCGAAGGCAAAAAAAGTGGTAATGTGGAATATCTTTTATTTTATGAAACTCTTTAAAAATTCTTTCTTGGTTTTTGGACTCTTCTTGGCTTTACTTCTACCAGGCTGCTCCCTATTTCATTCCAAAAAGGAGGCAGCAAATGAGGCCGTTGTGCCCAACCCATCTGTGGAAACGACCAACGAAATTCTCTCTAAACCCACTTCTAAATCTAGTCGTTCCCGAAAGAAAATCACTTTGGTTTTAGGTGGCGTGGGAGTCGCCAGTTTTGGCACGATAGGCATTTTAAAACGACTTCAAGAGGAAGGAATTGACATTGAGTTACTGGTTACTTCCGGCTGGCCAACGCTATTTGGTTTAGCCAGAGGTTTTATGAATAGCATTCACGATCTTGAGTGGTTTGCTATGCGCCTTAAAGAAACCGATTTCGAGAGACTTAGTAGCTTTGATTCCAATCAAAAGGATGCAGAAAAGGAAAAGGTCTCTCAACTTATCGAGAACACTTTTAAAAACAAGGAACTCAGAGATTCTAAAATTCCTATTATTATAGCAACATCTCATGTCTCAGGAAAAGACAGTGAAACCTACGATCGTGGGGAGTGGAAAACTCCTCTTTTAAGAACCATGTCGGTCCCAGGTGTCTTTAGGCGCTATCCTAAAAGCGTGTCTGATTATCGATTCGATTCGGTCCAGGGATTGGAAATAAGCGAAGCCAGAAAACAAGGAAGTCCTATTGTTGTCTCTATTGAGATGTATGGGGATTATTTTGACTTTCTAAAAACCGGAAAAAAAGATACGACCCGCGGGGAGTTTCGTGAGAATTACCTAAAAGCCCTTAAAAACAATCTCGAACAAGAACTCAAAGAAAGCGATCTCACTGGTCATATTGAGCTTAAAACCTCTCCTACCAACTTCTCCCAGAAACGCCTAGCCATAATCTTGGGTTACCAAGAAGGGGCTAGGCTAGCTAAATTGATTAGAAAACTTGATTGATCGATATTTGGTCACTTTGTTACTTCTTTAAGATAATCATCCTTGGATTTATGAGCTGCGTAGGATGAAATTCACATTTTACAACTTCGTATCCCTTAGCCAATACCTCACCTTCAAAATCCCAAACCTTTTGTTTCAGAGAATCGGAAATCTGCCCATAAGGCTTTTGCGTCGAGTCGCACTATATTCGATTCAGCCAGCAACCCTTTGAGGACTGCAATCAACCCTAATGTCCCTAAGATGTTTATCGTTGATGCTCTTAAAGGCGTTTTTTTTAAATCTATGAGCTTACTCTCCCTACTGTTTTAGATTCGTTCAATTAGGAGGCCGGAGAAAAAATGATTCTTTGATTTACTGTTTACTATTTCTGGATTTTCAATGTTCGCCGCTCAGGTTAAGACATTAAGAAGAACTTAAAGCAACAAAAATAGTGCCCACTTTTTAATTCCGCGCCATGAGCCCCAAAAAAACATCTATCAAATTATTTCAGCATCTGGTCTAATTATTCAACTCACGTAAAAAGTTGTTCTGAAAACATCTAAATATTGAGTAAAGCCCCACGATGCTAATTATGGTCAAGAGAAGTTCTATCCGATAGTGGCTACTCACAATCCAAGGACCAAAGTTTGAAAAATACTTGGATTCCAATTCATTTCCTATTGTTAACCACGCGCGAGAGGTTAGAAGGCAAAAAAACAAAAAGCCAAAGACGACTCTTAGCGACAAATTCCTTTCAGTGAGACAAGTCCCAAGAGCGGCAGCAAAAAAGGGTAGCCCATACAGCAAATGACGGCTCTCTGAGTTTAAGGAACAAAAGAGAAATAGCGAAAGGACTGCCACAAACCCAATTCCAAATCGTTGAGCAGCTTTGGATACCTCTGGCCAGAAGAGTGTCATTACCAAAATTCCGGGTCCAAAGTACACAACATGAGGGACATAAAAAATTCCAAAATCTACCAGTCCTCTATTTAATATGTGATCAAACAAAATCTCTTTCACCCCAACAACACCGATTTCAGGCCGGCCGAACTGAGCCGCCAAAACTGCTGTTATTACCTTAACTAAAACAAAAACGACAATCGCAACTACTCCACCAGTTAAATGAAATTGTTTGATGGCATTCTTAATCGAAAAAGATAACAATCGCTTCCAGGCCAAAAAGTAGAATAAGATTAAAACAAAACATTTTCCCAATAGACCGAGATGAATCGTTTCTTTACTCCAAATGAAGGAGAATGGGTTTTGAATTTTACAAAGAAGGGCTAGTGTCACAATTGAAATCACCAAGGCTATTGTTCTACCATTGGCTGGGCAATCGGAGAGATTTCCATCTTTAGGGCGAGGAAAAGCAAGCATAGCTAAATTAGGCAAAAGCGCACTTGACCAAGAAAATGCGCCCAGAACGGTGAGAATGGCTAACACAGCTGTTTGTCGATAAAGATAGGCCAATAGACTAGCAACAGACAAAAAAAGAACAAAATTATCAGTAAGGACTGAGTAATAAAACGGCAACTTAAGAAATCCAAAATTAAAGAAACAAGCCCCACACGCAATGTAGAGAGCGCCTGAACTCCAGGAGAGTTTTTTGGCGATGACTCCAAACATGCAGATGGCCAGGAGCAGCATTATACAGTTGGCTAAACGATATCTTTGAATAACCTCAGCCACACTGAAAGTGGTACCCTCATGAGTTAACCGAAGGCTGAAGTAAACTAAAGACACAGGTAGGAGTCGATCAATACGGTTCCTCGGAACTCCATTTTCTTTTAACTCTACAAGTAAATTCCGGCTCAGCTTTCCATAGACTTGGCCATCCCATCCGAATCCTTCACCCACCTGAATAAAGTCTCCTGAACTTAATTGCCAAAAAATATTTAATAAAAAAACCCCGAAAATTAGGATTGGGACAAAGCCCAAAGATTTGGATTTATTGCTACATTTCATTTTTATGATATATCCTCAGTGAAATTGAGTAGACGGGGTTGGCATAACCGACGACACTCTCTTTTAAGCATTATAGATCATAACGAATCCATTTTGATGACACAAAGCTCCTATCGATTGGTATCGTCTAAAGAATAGATGGGTGATTAGACTTTCTCATCCATCCGATTTGGTACCTTTAATTTTTATTTCTAGTGCTATAATTTGAACCGTACATCATCTTAAAAACCGCACAAAACACATTATTAAAAATCGGTGAACATGAATCCAAAACTTTCCATTATTTTACCAGTTTATAATGAACAAGATAATATTGGCCCATTAATTGAGGAGTTGGAAGTAGTTTTATTAGATAAAACACTTTAGCTCAATTCATGCTCGAATTAATTCGCGACCCGATCGTCTTCTTATTTGATTGAATCAATTGGCATAGCGCTTCTGTAAAGACGAAATGTCCGGCGGCGTCATTATCGGTTTCAGAACTTGATTGGCTCACTGAAATACAGACTGGGATTTACTTTGACCACTGACTTGTTATAAAATTAAGCGATCAACAATTCAATAAAAACCCCAGACAAAAAGGCTTTCCGTGTTTGAAAAATTTGAAAATCGCCGGATTATTGTAACGGGTGGTCTCGGATTTATTGGGTCACACCTTATTCGAAGGCTCGAGAGTCTTCGTCTGCGTGAGCTTGTGATATTAGATAATTTTGGAACGGGATCACTTGAAAACTTAGGGCAGCTTCCAGCAAATGTTCGCGTGGAAAAATGTCACATCGGGTCCACCAGTGCCTCTGTATTAAAGAGTCTTTTAAAAGATTGTGATTACCTATTTCACCTTGCAGCAGAAAAACATAATCAATCTCTGAGAACTCCTTTTCAACTGATTGATTCAAATGTCAGTGGCACCCAAGCACTTTTGGAAGCTGCGGCTGAAAATGGCGTTAGAAAGGTCGTCTTTTCTTCCTCTCTCTATGCCTATGGAAGATTACGAGGAAACCACATGCAAGAAAATGAAGCAACAGCTCCTATTACTGTCTATGGTGCCTCTAAGCTTTTTGGGGAAAACTTGCTTGCCCATTTCTCAAAATTCTTTGGCCTAAAATCGATTACTCTTCGGTATTTCTTCGTTTATGGTCCGAAACAATATGCAGGCATGGGTTACAAATCAGTCATCCTGAAAAACTTTGAACGAATCTTAAAAGACGAAGCGCCAATTATCTGCGGGGATGGGGCTCAGAAACTGGATTACACCTATGTTGAGGACATCGTGGAGGCAACTCTATTAGCGATGGAATCGGATATAAGCGATGAAATTATCAATTTGGGATCGGGAAAAGGAACTTCTATTTCTGAGCTTACCACCTCCATGTTACAGACTGCCGGTAAGAAGCTAAATCCGAACTACGTTGAGCCGGATTGGACTGCTGATACCTGCCGTGTGGCCAATACCGAAAAAGCAACTCGCCTGTTAAAATGGTCTCCAAAAATCTCATTAGTGGACGGGCTAAATCGGACTTATGAGTGGATGAAACTGAGGGTTTCAGATGAAATATGAATTAACGGTCGTAGTCCCTTGCTACAATGAATCTGGAAATATTAATGAACTGGTTCAGAGGCTGCTTAAAGTTTTTGAGAAAAAACAAATTGTTGGGCAGATTGTCTTCGTAAACGATGGATCCAAAGACAAGACCGGTGAAATCATCGATGATTTAGCCCGCAACTGGTCAACTATTATTGCATTGCACCACTCCAAAAACCGAGGAATAGAGGGGGCGTGGAAAACGGGTGTGGATCGTGCTGAGGGAAGTTACGTTTGCCTAATTGATGCTGATTTGCAAAATTTGCCGGAAGACGTTGCGAGGCTCTATCGGGAGATAAAATTTACCCATGCCGACTTAGTTCAGGGCTTTAGAAGTTCAGTGGGGAGAATTCAGGATAGTAGATATATTCTGAGCAAGGGGCTCAATTTCCTTTTAAATTTTTGCTTCGGCATGAGGCAGAGAGATAACAAATCTGGCTTCTTGATAGCTCTTAAAGAGACGGTACAGGATATTTTAAGCCACCGGCTTAATTACAACTGCTACCAAACCTTCATCGCTGTGGCTGCACATTCAAAGGGATATCGTATCCGGGAAATAGAAACTCTTTTTGAGAGCCGTCTTTTAGGCAAATCTTTTATCCCCACATTTCCGGTCAGGCTAATCGCTCATTGCCTTTGGGATATCGCTAAAGGATTGTGGGAATTCCGGTTGAGCCCCAAAAGAGACAATACCCTTTCTGACTTTCTTTCACAAAATCCACCACAAAGCGAGAAAAACGAATCTCTTAATTGGTGGAGAAAATGGTGGCTCCGTCTGTTCTTCTGGACCATGCCTCTCCATAAGTGGATGATCACCAGGCAAGCTGGCCTCTATTACCAAGAATTAAAAAGAAGCCAGTGGTTATCCCTGTCTCAGATCAGGCTGCTGCAGGAATTAAAATTACGCCGGCTTGTCCACCACGCCTATCACCACGTGGGGTATTATCGGCAAAAGATGGATGAAATGGGGTTGGGTCCATCTGATATTCAGAAGTTGGAAGACTTACACAAACTTCCGTATTTAGAAAAAAATGCGGTACGAGAAAATCTGTATTTTGATTTACTGTCAGACAATCACAATAAACGAAAGATTCTAAAAGTCAGTACCAGCGGATCGACTGGTGAGCCTTTTGTCTGTTTTGCGGATCAACATCAACTTGAAATCCGCTGGGCTTCAACCTTGAGGAGCCAGGAGTGGACAGGGTATCGCTTTGGCGATCGGCAAGCACGGCTCTGGCATCAAACGCTAGGTATGAATTTTATTCAGGTTGCTCGGGAAAGAATCGATGCTTGGTTCAATCGCAGACTGTTTATACCGGCCTTCGAGTTAAGCGAGAAAAAAATTCAGAAGTTTTATAGAAAGCTCATAAGGTTCCGCCCCGTTTTGATTGATGGCTACGCGGAGTCTTTTAATTTTCTAGCTCAATACCTGAGCCATGCGGATTCTGGAAATCTTAGACCAAAAGCCATTATGTCTTCCGCTCAAGTTTTGCCAAAACAAAGTCGGGCAATAATGGAAAAACATTTCTGCTGTGACGTTTTCGACAAATACGGTAGTCGCGAATTTTCTGGCATTGCTTATGAGTGCGAACAGCACAAGGGGCATCATGTTGTTGCCGAAAGTTATATCGTCGAAGTTTTAAAAGACGGAAGGCCTGCAAAACCAGGTGAAGTAGGGGAAATATTTATAACGGATTTAAACAATTATTGCTTGCCGCTTATCCGATATCGTGTAGGAGATTTGTGTGTGGCGATGGACAATGAGGTCCCTTGCGACTGCGGAAGGGGCTTGCCTCGAATCGGCGATATTAAAGGTAGAGTACAGTCCATTATTTTAGGAACCAATGGCAATTATATTCCGGGAACATTCTTCGCCCATTTTTTTAAGGATTATGATTTTATGGTGCGACAATACAAAGTTATTCAGGAAAAAGAAGGAGCTATTCAGCTCATGATCCTAAAAGCCCCTCGCTATGAGGAGGCCGAATTCGAGAAGATGCTATCGAGTCTGCGAAAATATGTGGGCAAGGATATGAAAATTACAGTGGATTTTGTCCTGGGTATTCCCATGGTGCGTACTGGAAAGCAGCAGGGCAGTATTTCCAAACTAAAATTTGATTTTCAACAGATGAATATTCAGGATCTGAGTAAGACCCCAAAAGGTATTTAAAAACTTCTTCTTTCCCTTAATCCAATCACCCAGTAATTTACTAAAAGGGTGTGCTCGACCTTGGGCCCCCAGTATCCTAACCCCGAAATGGCTAATTTTAGTTACATTAGGTAGCTGCAAATTGCTGGGAATACGCAAATTTTTTTTAAACTTCAATCAAGGAAGCAAAAAAGAAGATATATTCTTTTATCGACAACAACAAATCAAAGGTTCACCATGACATAAAACCCTATTTTTAGACATCGGTTTTAAGAGTAATCAAAGGACACAAAACCTCCTTTCAGCGGCGAACTGGAGTCATCTTCGTGTATTCCACTTTCTTGACTGGATTAATTTTGGTAACGAGAACCTCTCACGCCGGAATGCTTACGGTGTTCACAAAGGTCGACAGAGCTTCCATGGCTCACGGGCTTGAAGTCCGCCCTCCATTTCTTGATACGGACCTAGTTTCTTGGGCCTTTTCTTTGCCTTATCATTGGAAGCGAACAGGGCGAAACGGAAAGTTATTACTGAAATCAACTTTCAAAAATATATTACCCAATTCAATTTTGAATCGTCCAAAAAAGGGTTTTGGGATTCCGCTTGCTAAATGGTTAACGGGCCCTCTCAAACCCAAAGTTGCCAAAGCATTCAACACAAGCCCACTTTGGGATTCTAAAATCGTTTCTCGGGATGCTTTTGGGCTTTGTTATCAACAATTTCTTGAAAAGAAAGTGGACCATTCTAAAACGTTGTGGGCTCTACTAGTGCTCGATCATTGGATGAAAAAAGAAAATATTCGGTGTGGTTAACTGGGCTTTTTTACTCACTAAGCCTATAGGCTTCTCTTCTAAATTGTAGCCACTTGACTCAAGGACCCAAAGAATCACAAAAAAACTAACATTGTGTAGTTATTTTCAATGGTTATGTTATTTTACAATTCTCTCATCTTAAATTGACACCCAGCGTAATTTTCTCTATATTGCCGCCATGGCAAGGGTGTGTGGGAGACTTATTTTAGCGGGGTTTATACTGTTATCGGGTTGCTCCGTCCCCACTGAAGTTCCCAAACTTGAACACCCAACCCAACCCAACTCAGATATTGTTTTAAGAGATTCCCT
>VGSE01000088.1 GCA_016875135.1 Deltaproteobacteria bacterium | reverse complement strand
TTTGGAAAAGTAGGACTCTATATTTTAAAGCCACACGAACTTAACGAGTATGCCAAGCGCTTTCAGTTTAACCAAGCTATCAATGCCGATGTTCCGGTTCAGCCAGGGACGTTCTATCTTGAGGAAAACGATGAGTACAAAGTGGCAGAAGCCGCATCGGGTTTCACTCGAGTGGCGCAGATGAGTCCTTTGCAGGGGGCTTTAATGGCAGCCTCGATAGTCAATGATGGAATCATGATGGAGCCCCATTTGGTTTCTGAATTAAAAAAAGAAACAGGGGAGGTGGTTTACAAAGCGGAGATTAAAGAATTAGGGCAGGTGATGGAACCTGAATCGGCGAGAAATTTAAGGGAGTTGATGCGGGAGACGGTGGTTCGCGGAACTTCTCAAAAATCATTTCGGGATCTCTTGCGCAAAAAAAAATTGAAAGAGGTTGAAATGGGAGGAAAGACTGGGCACCTCACTGGACTCTCACCTAAGGGAAATTATGATTGGTTTGTCGGATATGCGACCGATGGAAATAAGAAGATTGCCCTAGCGGCCCTAACCATTAACGAAGACACTTGGAGAGTCAAAGCCTCCTATGTAGCTAGACAATTTTTTGAAAAGTACTTTAAAACCATTGTTGCTTCAGGAAATAGGCCTTAAGACAAATGTGTGAGTTTAAAAAAGTATTTATTTGGCTACTTGTGATCTGCCAATTGTCTTTTGCGAAAGACGAGAAAAACGAGGAGACTTGGTTTTCCTGGCAGTCTTGCCCCGAAATTTTAAAAAAGGTGGGTGTGGCAAAAGTGATTGCTGGGGTCATTGGAGTGGGAGTTCTTTGGGCATGGTCTCGGCAGGAGGCTAACAAAAAAAAGAAAGTGGTCCCTACTAAAATTACGTACAACATACCCAAGGGTGCCGAGATCAAACTTGCTGATTTGCAGGGGGATCGGGATCTTTATTTGAGAGTCTCCGATTTAGCTGATTATTTATTGCAAAAGTATCAGAAGGACTTAAGGCTCACACGTAGTCTTGAGAAATTTACTCAAAACTTTCCTGAAGAGTCTCAGGCAGCCTTGATGGCGCGATTCCCTAAGGAGTTCCAGAGAAATGGCAATCCTACCCTGACGCTAAATGAGTTAGGCCCTTCGGCCCATTATGTTTTGGTTTTTGCGTGGATTTTGCGCGAGGTGTATAATGAAGATGTGGGAAAATCGGACCGGACACTGAAAAATGTGGTCCAAGATATTGAGAAAAAAATCGAACAGGTTGGGACTCGCGACCGTTGACTCTATTTAAAGAGGACCCAATCTCTTAGGAAAGGGTTCTATGGGAAAAGATCTAACATTAGGAAATCCGCCTGAGGAAAGCCTTAACGAAGAGGTTGGGACTCATGCTTTAGTTCGTCCTGAAGATAAGACGAAAACCCCATCGTTTTATAAAGTCCTGATCCTTAATGATGATTTTACGCCAAGAGAATATGTAGTTCATGTTTTGCAGAAGTTTTTTAAAAAGACAGAACAGGAAGCAACACATTTGATGCTTCAAGTTCATCATAAAGGCATGGGCGTTGCCGGTGTTTTTACTTGTGAAATTGCTGAAACCAAAGCTTATCAAGTGAACGAGTATTCGAAAAAAAATAAGTACCCGCTTAAGTGTGTGGTGGAGGCTGTATGAGACTCACTCCCGAAGTCGAAAAAATGATGAACAACGTGATGAAGTATGCTTCTGAACAACATGATGAGTGTGTTACTTTAGAGCATCTTCTTTTGGTTTTAGCAGATGATCCTGAAGTCTCCGATATTATTGATGGGTGTGGGGGAGATAATGAAAAATTAAAAGCGACTCTCATTGAATTTATGGAGAAGCACTCTCCTAAAATGGAATCGATCTCAGAAAAACAAACAGGCTCAAGCCAAAGTGCCGAAGATCTTGCTGAGTACAAACCGACACTTACCTTAGCTTTCCACCGAGTGATACAAAGAGCAATTATGCAAGTAGAAAGTTCAGGAAGAGATTTGGTAAGTACGGGCAATATTTTAGTCTCTCTTCTACAAGAAAAGGAGTCCCACGCAGTTTACTTTTTAGAGAAACAGGGTGTGTCCCATTTTGATGTGATTAATTATTTTTCGCACGGGATTGAGAAGGATGCGAGTGGCGTTGATGAAAACGAAGACGTTGCTGAGACTGCCTCTGACGGTCATGCCAAAGCATCCCCTTTAGCTAGTTTTTGCGTTAACCTAAACGAGAAGGCCCATCAAGGTAAGATCGATCCTCTCATTGGTCGCAAAGATGTGATTGAGAGAGTGCTCCAGATTTTAGCAAGGAGAACTAAAAATAATGTTCTTTTAGTTGGGGATAGCGGAGTGGGTAAGACAGCGATCGCCGACGGTTTAGCTTTGCAAATTGTCCACGGTCAAGCTCCGGGTAAGCTCAAAGAAACGACAATTTATTCTTTAGATATGGGGGCTTTGCTATCGGGAACGAAATACCGGGGAGATTTTGAAGCGAGGCTAAAAGGGGTAATTAAAGCAGTTGAGAAAGAAAAAAGGGCAATCCTATTTATCGATGAAATACATACCATTGTCGGAGCAGGTGCGACTAGTGGGGGCTCTGTCGATGCAGCCAATCTTTTAAAACCTGCTTTGGCTAATCGGACTTTAACTTGTATTGGTTCGACAACGTATAAAGAATTTAGAGCCCACTTAGAAAAAGATGCGGGGCTTTTAAGACGGTTCCAAAGAATTGATATCAAACCCCCAACGGTTTCGGAAACGATTGATATCTTAAATGGCCTTAAATCTCGCTATGAGCAGTTTCATCAAGTTGTATATACGCCCGATGTCATTCGAGCTTGTGTCGAGCTTTCGGAACGCTATATCCATGCACGACCGTTGCCGGATAAGGCCATCGATGTGATGGATGAAGCGGGAGCGAGATTACGGTTAAAATCGGCAAAAAATAAAAAGCTCGAGATCTCTGTTGAGGATATTGAAAAAGTGATTTCCTCTATCGCACAGGTACCGGCTAAATCTGTCTCTTCCAGTGATAAAGTGAAGTTAAAGGAGCTTGAACCCTCTTTGAAAAGTTTTGTCTTTGGACAGGATGAAGCCATTCAAAATGTTGTTAATGCGATCAAACTTTCACGAGCTGGCCTCTCCCAACCTAATAGGCCCATGGGGGCTTATCTTTTTACAGGACCGACCGGTGTGGGGAAAACGGAAGTAGCTAAACAGTTGGCTAAGTCGCTTGGGACGGAGTTGTTAAGGTTTGACATGAGTGAGTACATGGAAAAACATGCGGTCTCCCGTTTAGTCGGAGCCCCTCCCGGTTATGTTGGTTATGATGAGGGGGGATTACTGACCGAGTCCGTCTCCAAAAATCCCTATGCGGTGTTGCTCTTTGATGAAATGGAAAAGGCCCATCCCGAAATTGCTAACATTTTACTTCAGGTGATGGATAACGGTAAATTAACCGACACCAATGGTAAGGTGGTGGATTTTAGAAATGTGATTATCATCATGACCTCAAACGCCGGAGCTCGAGAGATGGGGAAACAGGGAATTGGGATTCGTCCTAGTTCTATCGCTGATCGTTCGATAGATGCGATCAAAAAAATGTTTTCACCGGAATTTATTAATCGATTAGATGCGATCGTGGCGTTTAAACCCTTACCGAAAGAGATCTTGATACAAGTGATCGATAAATTGGTAGGAGAACTGGGTGAGCAACTAACTGAAAAAGGGATTCGTATTGAACTAACTCCCAGCGCGAGAGAATGGATTTTTGAAAAAGCCTATGATCCCGCCTATGGGGCTAGGCCTTTTGCCAGAGCCATCAATGAGCATATTAAGAAAAAATTGGTAGATGAAATGTTGTTTGGGGAACTCGTGGCGGGTGGAGTCGTGACGGTCGATGTAAAAAAAGAGCAACTGTATTTCAAGATACAGAGCAAGCTACTTTCTCAGGCGGTTTCGTAAAAGAACTAGGAAGTGCTGTTAGATTTCGTAATCTATTGATAACGGAATAATTTTGTAGAGACCTCTTTTGAAATGAAACGATGATAAAATAAGTGTTTCTTTAGGGGGCTCTCATGCAATATGTAAAAAGGTTTCACCTAGTAATGCTCGGTTCGTTAATTGGCGCTTCTCTTCACGCTAGGGCGTTCAAAAGCGATCTCATTGATTCATATTTCGCCGATTATAATCACCCGGACCGACCGGGGGCCTCGGTTTTAGTGATGAAGCAAGGAAAAATTCTTTATGAAAGGGGCTACGGCTCTCGGGAATTGGTTCATTATGAACCCGTCAATGAAAGAACTAACTTTCGTTTGGCTTCAGTGTCTAAGCAGTTTACGGCAACAGCCATTTTACTTCTTGTCCAAAGGGGGCAGCTGTCTTTAGATACTTTTCTTGTTTCTGTTTTTCCCGATTTTCCAAGCTATGGTTCTAAGATCACTGTACGCCATCTGCTTAACCATACTTCGGGGCTTACTGATTACGAAGATCTGATTCCCTCGACACAGGTCCAACAGCTCACAGATCAGGACGTTCTTAATCTATTAAAAAAACAGAACGGTCTCTACTTTTCGCCAGGTTCTCAGTATCGTTACAGTAATGGAGGCTATGTTTTGTTGGGGCTAATAGTTGAGAGTCTCTCGGGACAAAATTTTGCAGAGTTCTTAGAAGAGAATATTTTTAGGCCACTACAAATGAATCATAGCGTGATGTACGACGGCCCCTCGACCGAAATCGAAAACCGAGCCTATGGGCATAGCCTCTCGGGAAATGGCTTCAAACAAACGGATCAGAATATCACTAGCGCAACCCGTGGTGATGGTGGAATCTATTCTTCGGCTCACGACTGGGTGCGATGGGAAACTGCGATCAGCGAAAACCTGATTCTTTCCCAGAAATACCAGGAGATGGTTTTTACTCCGGGCAAGCTCAATAACGGAACGCTTATCGACTATGGCTTTGGTTGGATGCTCAACACGTTTCAGGGGCTAGTCCATCAATATCACACGGGGAGTACGATTGGATTTCGAACTTCGGTCGAACGTTTTCCCGATAAAGAACTCGTAGTGCTGGTTTTGGTTAATCGGGCCAATGCTTCGCCTTGGGTTACGGCGCGCAATATTGCGGAACAATTGTTTTAGAATCTCATGAATCAACTCCTAAAATCGCTTACTTTGATTGATGCTTTTTCGATTGTTGTTGGAAGTATGATTGGTACGGGTGTGTTTTTAAAATCGGCCACGATGGCCCAATGGGCAGGTTCGGTTCCTCTTGTTCTTTTGGCCTGGACGGTTGCGGGCCTTCTCTCAATTGCAGGTGCCTTTTCTTATGCCGAAATGGGGCGGCGGTATCCCAGTGCGGGCGGCGAATATATTTATTTGCGAGAGTCGTATGGAGCTCTTCCGGCCTTTTTATTTGGCTGGACTCGGTTTTGGATTGCCTCTACCGGATCGGTAGCGGCTTATGGGGTGGGAGCAGCTACCTTTTTAAGTGGGGTGATTTCGTTAGATGCGTTGGGCGGAAAAACGGGAGTGGCTTTGATTTTTATCGGGGTGTTTAGTCTTGTAAACTGTTTTGCTGTTTCGTTTGGCGGAAAAATTCAAGCGTTGATGACAGCTATTAAGATCCTCTTGATCATTTTTCTTATTGCGGGGCTTGGACTCATTTCGGAAAAGGGTCCAGAGGTGCACTCTTCTTATCTTGGCAATGTCGAGACGCATAATTTTTTTTCCAGGTTTGGAATGGCGGTACTTGCCGCTCTGTGGGCCTTTGATGGATGGAATAATTTGCCGATGGCTGCAGGCGAAGTGAAAAACTCAACTCGAGTGGTGCCCTTAGCTTTGGTTTCTGGAACGCTCGTCGTTTTAAGTCTCTATTTAGGGGTTAACTTAGTGTTTTTTAAAGCTTTGTCTTTTTCTGAAGTGATGAGTGCTAATTCTGCGCTTTATCCTGACGCCCCTTCGGTGGCTGCCAAAGCGGTTGCGCGATTTGCGGGTGAAAAATCTTTAGTGATTGTCTCCTGTTTTTTTGTCTTTTCGGCATTAGGGGCTATGAACGGTTCCATTCTTACCGGAGCGAGGGTTCCTTATGCTATGGCAAAGGACGGTCTGTTTTTTTCTGCTTTTGGTAAAGTTCATCCGAAAACCTATGTCCCCCTGATCTCTATAGTCCTACAGGGGGTGTGGGCCATGTGTTTGGCGTGGTCCGGCACCTTTGATCAAATCACCGACTATGTGATTTTTTCTTCTTGGATTTTTTATTCGGCCATCGCTTTTGCAGTGTTTCGGGTGAGTAAAAAAATGAGGTTCATTTCGCTTTTCTTTTCTATTTGTGGATTAGCGTTACTAGTGAATACGGTTATCTCAGCTCCAAAGGACTCTCTCATCGGTTTGGGGCTGATCTCTTTAGGAGTTCCGGTTTTTATCTATTTTAACGGAAAGAAGAGGGGGGCTCTTCAGGGCTAGATTTGTTGTTTTTTAAAGAAATGGTGGTCGTAGTTATTATGTTAGCCCACTTAAAGGGAGCAGATATTAGTTTATTGCGCTGCGCACCTGTTCTTTTTATTGAAATTGACCACCAATTTTCGATCATGCTAGGTTTCAAATGTGATTACCCATCTCAATATCAAAGGATTAGCTATTATAGAAAATCTGGAGATTGATTTTTCCCCTGGTTTCAATGTGATTACCGGCGAGACCGGCGCCGGAAAATCGATTTTGATTCTAGCGTTGCATTTTCTCACCGGAGCTAAAGTGTCTTGCGATGTTGTTCGAAGCGGGGCGGAATTGGCTACCGTGAGTGGCCAATTTTTAGTTAAGGCGAATCACCCAGCTGTCTTAGCCATGGAGAATTTAGGGATCCCCACAGAGAGGGAAGGCGAAGATGTGGTTATTTTAATTCGCCGTCAACTTTCGGCGAAAGGACGCTCCCAAGCGTGGATTAACGATGTTGCAGTTTCAAGTGCCACACTGAAGGAATTAGGATCAGGGCTGGTGGATATTTTTGCTCAACATGAGAATCAAAGACTCATGCACTCTTCAGAGCACATTCGATATTTAGATCAATTTTCAAATGCTTCAAGGGAACTTAAAGCCGTAACCGAGAGATTTGAAAGTTGCGACACTATTTTAAGCCAGATCGAAGCCGTCGTGCTTAAAGTGGCAGCCTCTCAAAGGGACCAAGATTATCTTAAGTTTCGTCTTGAGGAGTTAAAAAACTTTTCTCCCACCTGCGAGGATTTTAAAGAGATCACCCAAGTTTGTGATTCTTCAGATAATGCGGTTAGTGAAAGAGAAAAGCTAAAAGACTCGATATCGGCACTCGAAAACTTGGAAGGCGACGGGGTCACTGGAATTCTCTGGGAGTTTTCTAAAAAAGTAGGAGAACTCAACCATGAAGGAGAGTCACTGAGAGAGCGGGCTGAAACCGTAGCGCGGGAGATTGAAGATATTCATTTTTTATTAAGTCGCCGCATTTCAGAAATTGAAATTGATGAAGAAACACTCGAAGAAGCACAAAAAAGACAATTCGGATACCATGAGCTTTTTAGAAAACACGGCGTCAAAACGGCCGATGAGCTTGTGCAGTGTTACCAAAATCTTTTAGAGAGTGTCGGTGGGATTGAAGTGGCCAAAGAACGAGTCGTTACCCAGTTGGAAGAATTGAAAAAGGAAGTAGTGTTACTTGAAAAAGCATCTGCGATTTTAACTCAAATAAGAAAAAATGGCTCGCAGATCCTAAAGAAAAAAGTTGAGAAGGAGATCCATGAGCTCTCTATGAAGGGGGCGCGACTAGATTTTGAGTGGATGCCTATCGAGAGAGAGAGCCATACCGTCAGTTTAGCTGCGATGGACAGAGAACTCGATGGGAAACTTTCTTTGCTTAAAGAAAAGCTTCAAAAGTTCGGCCCCATTGGGGCTGAAAAAGTACAGTTTTTGTTAGCGAGTAATCCGGGCGAACCGAGTTTGCCGTTGGTTAAATCAGCGTCCGGAGGTGAACTTTCTCGAATCATGTTAGCTCTAAAGAAAACGCTCGCAGCTGATGCCGAGACCTGTGTGTTGGTGTTTGATGAGATCGACACAGGGATCTCTGGGAGCACGGCCGATGTGGTAGGACGGAAAATGAGAGAGCTATCCATGAGTTTTCAAGTGCTGTGCATTTCGCATTTGCCTCAAGTTGCAGTTTATGCCGATACCCATTGCTTAGTTCGAAAGCAGGGGAGGAAAAATCGAACTGAAACTGAGATTATTAAGCTTTCTAAAGAAGATGCCGCTCGTGAGATAGCAAGGCTTCTATCAGGGCGGGAAGTCACCCCTTCAAGTTTAAATCATGCTAAAAATCTGATGGCGCAGGCGAGAGCCTAGGGTCTCAAAAAGAGAGGAAATAGAGTGTCGGCTGTAACTATAATGATTGGTGTTTTGTGTGTCCTGGCGATAGGCTATCGGTATTACAGCGCCTTTATTGCAGCTAAAGTCTGCACATTAAACGATTTAAATCCTACTCCGGCGCACACAAAAAATGATGGGCACAATTACCATCCGACCCATAAGTGGGTTTTGTTTGGGCATCATTTTGCAGCTATATCCGGAGCCGGCCCTTTGATTGGTCCGGTGCTTGCCGCACAATTTGGGTATTTACCAGGACTTCTTTGGCTTCTTGTTGGTGTTGTTTTGGCGGGGGCGGTGCAGGATTTTATTATTCTAGTGGCTTCGATGAGACGTCAGGGAAAGTCCCTTGCCGATATTGTTCAAAGAGAGTTAGGGAGCGTTGCAGGGCTAGCAGCAGGTTTTGCCATTCTGTTTATTTTGGTGATAGCCCTTGCCGGCTTAGGGATAGTGGTTGTGAATGCTCTAGCGGAAAGTATCTGGGGAACCTTTACGATTGCCATGACTATTCCTATAGCTTTTGCGATGGGAATTTACGCTTATAAAATCCGTCTTGGAAAAATCGGTGAAGCTACGGTTTTTGGGGTAGTTGCTTTACTTATTTCGGTTGTAGCAGGGAGAGCGGTTGCCGAGAGCTCTTTTGGGAATTTGTTCCTTCTTTCCAAAAATCAGATCACATTTTCAATTATGGTTTATGGATTTATGGCTTCGGTGTTACCGGTTTGGTTGTTACTGTGTCCGAGAGATTATTTGTCTTCGTTTTTAAAAATTGGGACTATTGCGTTGTTGGTTTTAGGTGTGATTTTCATTAATCCGACTCTCAAACTTCCGGCGATTACCCCGTTTGTGCACGGTGGTGGGCCTATCGTTTCCGGAAAAGTATTTCCCTTCGTATTTATCACGATCATGTGTGGGGCAGTTTCTGGCTTTCATGCGCTAGTCTCCTCAGGGACTACGCCTAAAATGGTTTCAAAAGAGTCCGATTGTCGGGCGATTGGTTATGGCGCGATGCTGATTGAGGGGTTGGTAGGTATTGTGGCTTTAATCGCAGTGAGCCACTTGGCGCCTGGAGATTATTTCGCTATCAATGTTCCCAAAGAGAAAATGGCTGGACTGAATTTGATGGGCTACCACATTGAGGAGCTTCCTGTTCTAGAAACACAAGTCGAGGAGAAAGTTGAAGGGCGAACCGGAGGGGCTGTTTCACTTGCCATCGGAATGGCAAAAATTTTTAGCGCCCTGCCTGGGTTTAAGGGGCTCATGGCTTATTGGTATCACTTTGCAATTATGTTTGAGGCCCTGTTCATATTAACAACGATTGATACAGGGACTCGGATAGCGCGTTTTGTCTTGCAGGAAATGTTAGGAAAAGTAATCCCTCGATTTGCTAAAAACGATTGGATGCCGGGCACGGTAATGACTTCGATCATGACAGTGAGCGCGTGGGGGTATTTTATCTTCACGGGGAGCATTTCAACTATTTGGCCGATGTTTGGTATTGCGAATCAACTCCTAGCTGCCATCGCTCTTTGTGTTGGGACAACGATTATTTTAAAAACAAAAGGGCTCAAATATACGTGGGTCACGTTTATCCCCATGGTGTTTGTTCTTATTACGACATCGACGGCAGCGTGGGAGATGGTGACCACAACTTTCTGGAAGTGGGCTATGAGTCAAGATAGAGCAGAGCGGATGAGAGGATGGGTTGATATTTCTTTGACTGTCGTGATTTCAATTTGTGTGGGTGTTGTTTTAGTTGAGGCTGTGAGACGTTGGATGCATTTGGGAAAAGTAAAAACGGAGAGTTTCTCTTAAAGAAACTCTCCGAAATAGTTTTTTAAAAAAAAGCGCTTAATTTTTAGTAAGTGAATCCACCGCTGGACCCACCAAAGTTAAGACCCAAACCGCCGATGCCTAAGCCAAAACCCCAGCTGCTTTGGTTGTAGGAAGGGTAATAACCGCCGCCATAACCCATTCCATATCCACCGAAGCCACCCATTCCGAAATCCATTCCATAACCGGCGCCGTAACCCATTCCAAATCCGGGGTAGCCGTAACCGTAGCTCATTCCAAATCCGGGGTAACCATAACCGTAGTAGCCCATTCCAAATCCGGGGTAGCCATAACCGTAACCCATTCCAAATCCGGGGTAGCTATAGCCGTAGCCCATTCCAAATCCGGGGTAGCTATAGCCGTAGCCCATTCCAAATCCGGGGTAGCCATAGCCGTAGCCCATTCCAAATCCGGGGTAGCCATAACCGTAGCCCATTCCAAATCCGGGGTAGCCATAGCCGTAGCCCATTCCAAATCCGCTGCCATAGCCGTAGCCCATTCCAAATCCGCTGCCGTAGCCGCCCATTCCAAATCCGCTGCCGTAGCCGCCCATTCCAAATCCGCTGCCGTAGCCCATACCCATGTCATAGCCGTGTATTCTTCGAGCGTTGCTCTTAGTTTCGGCTAAAGGTCGAGATCGTTGAGTTGTTGTAGTTGAGTCTATTGAAGAATGAGAATCCGATAATCGTCTACCATAAAGGGGAAGGGCACTTGCTATCACCATTGAGTAAATAAAAAGTTTCATTGAGAATCACTCCAGCTAAAAACAACTTTCACAGTTTTGAGCGCAGTCCCAATCTCTTATTTGAGAACGGGCTGGCCGGGGCAAACCATTTGCCTCTCTTTTGCTGAAGCACGTGTCGTACCAATTTCAAGACTCAGCCTAAGTGACTACGAAAAAATGAGGTAAAGCTAAAAACTCAACTGGCTAATTGCTAGACAGATGTTGAAAAAATAACACCCGCTAGTCAGGCAAAATGTATCACTTATCGCGACGGTATTTTATACACCTGGCCCTTTAATTGGGCTTTTTAAGAGGTTGACCCAATATCTGTTTTCTTAAAATCCAAAGACTTATAGAGGACCAAGGCTATCAAGCCTGGCTATTTAAAAAAAGCATTTCACGATATTTGGGTAAAGGCCAGATAGCATCAGAGATTAATGTTTCTGCTTCATCGCA
>VGSE01000087.1 GCA_016875135.1 Deltaproteobacteria bacterium | reverse complement strand
CAACGTCTTTGGCCGTAGACAAGATCCAGGGGGGGCTTATGCGGCGGTGATTCCGAAGTGGATTGCTGCCCTTGTCCGGGGAGAACAGGTTTTTATTAATGGTGATGGAGAGACCAGCAGAGATTTTTGCTATATAGAGAACGTGGTTCAAGCTAATGTGCTTGCGGCTACTTTTGAAACTATTTCCCCTCATAGTCAGATTTATAACATTGCAGTAGGAGAGAAAACCTCGCTAAACGAACTTTATCATTTTCTAGAGAAAGCCATGCCAAAGCAGAAAAAGAAAAATTTGGGCGGGCCTATCTATCGAGGTTTTAGAGAGGGAGATATACTGCACTCGCTTGCTGACATTAGTACAGCAAAGACTCTCTTGGGTTATGCGCCTAGTTATAAGATATCTCAAGGGCTTAACGAAGCCATGACTTGGTATTTGAAAGATGCATCTTGAAATGAAGCTTAGTCTCTCCTTGGTTACCTTTAATAGTGGCCCTTTGATTGAAGATCTTTTCACATCTTTATTAGACACGGGTACATATCAGTTGATTTCAGAAATTGTTTTGGTTGATAACGCGTCAACTGACTCTACCTGTGATGTTGCAGGAAATTTCACAAGTAGATTGCCCAATATGCGAATTATACAGAACCGCGAAAATATCGGGTTTGGAGCAGCACATAACCAAGCAATTTCCCAAGTAAAGAGTCATTGCCACGTTATCTGCAATCCCGATATCAAGTTTAAAAATGCCAACCTAAAATCATTAATGAACTATTTAGTCTCACACTCTCAGATTGGTTTAGCCGCTCCCAAGGTCGTTTTCCCAAATGGAAATCTCCAACACCTTAATCGTAGATACCCAACTATAGTAGATTTGGGAGTGCAACGACTTGGTAAGTTTTTGCCGAAATCAGTTCTTGAAAGCAGAACCAATAAATATCTGATGAAAGACTGTGATTACGATAGGGAATTGGATGTTTCTTGTCTTTCAGGTTGTTTTTTAGTTGGAAAAACAGAGCTGTTGAAAAGATTGGGGGGGTTCGATTCAAGTTATTTTCTATATTTTGAAGACTTTGATTTATGTCAGAGAGTTCAGCGTGAGGGCTTTAGAACCATTTATTATCCAGGTTTTGAGGTAGAGCATCGGTGGGCTAGAAATTCTCATAAAAACTGGATTCACACTTGGTATTTTGTGACAAGCGCCATAAAGTTTTTTAACCGCTGGGGATGGAAAGTTTTTTGAATAAAGGAGCAAAAATATTGGTCACAGGACCGACAGGCTTTATCGGATCTCCTTTGGTTAGACAGCTATTCCTTTCTGGATATCAAATTATTGGAATCGGGAGAACCCCTCCGGCCGAGGAACTGAAGCCATATTTCGAAACCTTTCATTTCCTCGATCTAAATAAAACCCCATTTAACACTGCACTTTTGAAAGGTGTCTATGCCATTATTAATTTAGCAGGACTGGCCCATAATGCATCCGCGGGAGATCAAGGCCTGGAAGCCGGTTATATGCAGTTAAATGCAGAGGTTCCTAGAATGCTGGCGATTGCAGCAAGAGAAATGGGAGTTCAAAAGTTTATCCACTTAAGCTCTGTTAAAGCAGTGAGTGAGACAAGTCCCAGATCACAACCTTTGACTGAGGAAACAGAAAACTTAGGGGAGCCCACAAGTCTATACGGTAGATCCAAGAGAGTGGCTGAAAAATTCATCCTCCAGGCTCTTGAGAATAGCTCAACTCAATTTATTATCCTAAGGCCCCCACTAGTCTATGGTCCTAATCCGAAGGGGACCTTATTGCAGCTTATTCGGCTTGTGAGTTTAAAAGTGCCATTACCGTTAAAGTCTAGTAAGGCTCGGCGAAGTTTTATATCCCTTGATAATCTTTGCTCGGCTATTGAAGCGTGTCTCGATGAAAAAAATGAGAGTTCTGGAGTTTTCTTTGTTTCAGATGGAGATTCCATTGGGGTGGTGGAGTTAGTGGAAACAATCGCAAATGCAATGGGTTCAAATTCTCGGCTAGTCGCAATTCCAGAGGGGGTCATTAGGAGCGCCTGCTATCTAGTGGGAAAACGAGAGATGTATGAAAAACTTTTCTTAGATTTAGAAACTGGCTCTGAAAGATTTAACAAAGTGTTTTCATGGCGGGCTCAAAAAAGCTTTAAACAGGGGATTCAGGAAATGGTAAAAAGCTATTTAGAAGAAAAAGATCCGAGATAAATCGCTATAAACCTTTTTCATTAAAAATGGCACGATTGGTTGAATTTCTAGAATTCAATAAGTGACGTACTTTAATTAGGTAGTCGATAAATCCTTTATAGGCGGGCCAATGGGTGGTGTAGTAAGGGGCTAGGAACAGGGCTTTTCTAAGGCTTACCGGCAAGATTATGGGTAGCAAGTAAAAAGCTGAAAATTGAATTTTGTTTTTTATCGAGGGTAGCGATTTGAGTGTTTTGCTGCCCGCTTGTACCGTCTCAAAATACTTATTTAGAAAGGTGCTATAGGCGGCGATTTTAATGAACTCTCCACTTCTGCCCTTGCTAATTGTTCTAGTGAGGACCTTGAAAAAGTCTTCCTCAATAAGACCGTCTTTTTTTAGTTGTATTATCAATAGAGAATAATCTTCAATCATGATTTTGCTTCTGGTTTTCCCGTCCTGAAGCATATTAAATCGGCTAGATTCCAAGTAGTAATTAGTAGGCGCTCTGAGAAACAGAATTTTCCCGCCATTCCCCAAAACAACAAGAAACCAAGCCAAATGGGGCCAGGGAGTTCGAATGGATTCAATAACTTTCTCGCAGGCGACAAGGAAACCCTCTAAAGAGATGCGTTTAAAAATCAAGGTGCTAATTTTTCCAGCCAAACGAATAGCATCATAGTCGCCTAGAATCTCTTCGTTGGACTTTAAATCGCAATCCAAAAATGGTGGATAAAGTCTTTTTTTTGTTAGGTCGTTGATACAACCACCGACGAAAATATCCACATCTGGATGCGCTTCAATTTTTGTTAGCACTTCATTGATGCTGCCCTCAACGATCTTATCATCATCTCCAAATAACCAAACATAGGAGCCCTGAGCCTTCTGGATCACATTTTGAAAGTTAAAGTTCGCACCTAGATTTTTCTGGTTTCGGTAATAACTAAACTGAAGACAACGTTTTTTAAGCGCCTCACACAATTCTTCTGTTCCATCATCCGAGGCATTGTCAGAAACCAATATTTCAACTTGGGGGTAATTTTTAGATTCCTGGATCAAATGTTCCAAGTTGGAAGCAAGAAACTGTTTTCTATTCCAAGTTGGAATCCCTATTGTTAATTTGTATTCCTGTTTTTTCATATAACTTGGGCACCCCAAATTCTCTTATATTTTAACCAGAGCCACAAAGCAGAGGGTAATCCAAAGAATAAGTTAACGGTTAAAGCTGAAACCACAATTCCTTCACTCGAGAATTTCTTTCCAAAAAACCAGGACAATGAGGATATGAGAACAGCTCCAACAATTGAAACCCCCATCATGGGTTCTTTCTTAAAGGATCTTAAATACTGAGCTAAACAGTTCACCAAATGAGTTATAACGCTACTGAGAGCCAAAACGGCTATCTGTTGAGGAGGTAACACTCTTTCAAAAATACTAATATCGCCAAGGAAAAAGGGCAAAATTGCCAACATGCATCCGCCCAAAAGCACAACTACAGTCGATTGCTTCAACAGAGTAAAAAAAACACTTTCAAATTCAGCTAGTTTTCCCTTAGCGACTAAAGTACCCATGAAAGGAGCTTTGGTGGATATCCAGGCTTGTCCGATGATAGGTAACATATTTGCGAGACTTAAAGTCATCCCCATTTTCCCGGCAATCTCGGGGCCGTGGTAATAGAACAAAATTGGGACGAAGAGCTGATTGATGAAGTATCCTGAAATCCAGCTGATAGCGATTCGCCACTGCATTGGCCAGATTTCTTTCCTCCAGGAAAATTCGGTTGTTTTAAAAGATCGGCGTTTTAGTATTCCTCGAAAGCTGAGGCGAACAAGGGATGGGTTCTTAGTGATTAACCAGGTCCAGACAAAAATAGCATTGACGGAGGCTATGGCTGCCGCATTTAGTAATCCTCCTCCAAGGGCAATTACAATCCAAGCTATAGAAATGCTGGATATAGACTGGCCTAACCTAACAAGGGAGACCTCTTTTACGCGACCGCTACCTTCGATGAGAGCTATCAAAGGTGTAGAGAGTAGAATGAGGGTTGTAGATAGAACTGCTATCGACCAAGGAAGTCTCCAATAAAAACCTAAATTTGGTGAGCTCTTAGAGGCCAAAAAACAAAAACCCGTTGGGACTAAAAAGACAAAAAAGAGAAGGGCCAATAGGCTGTACCACCGCATTGACTCACCCAAAATGTCTTTAAACCGGCGAAGTCTTCTTCCTCCCTGGATTCCCCCGAATTTTTTCCATGATAATTTAGAAAACTCGTGACTGGAGAACTGGATTAAAACGAACGATAAACCCATTTCAAAGAAGATCTGTAAGAGTAAGAGGCTGTTGAAAGTGTAATAAAAGCCTTGTTGTTCAGGACTAAAAAAACGAGTGATCAGAAAAAGGGTGATTGGAGCAGTTAAAAGTTGCCAACTTCGAAGAATGAGAGAGTAAAGAACAGCCTCATTGACTCCAAGTGAAGAAAAGAAAGATTTAAAAAACCCCATTAATTCTGAGGCTTAGCATCTTTGACTGCTAATGGATAGTGTGTTTTTGGGCTCCATCTGAAAGGGGAGCTTAAAAACCGACATTTTTGTTTGAATTGTAGGGGTTTTTAAATTACTTCTTAAGATACGTATGACCTCAAAAAATTTAAGTAGTATTCCAGTCTTTATTTTGGCGGGCGGGTTGGGAACTCGGTTGTCTGAGGAGACTGCAATAAAACCAAAACCTATGGTTGAAGTGGGAGAAATTCCCCTTCTGGTTCACATCATGCGTTGGTATTACAAATTTGGTTTTAACGATTTTGTGGTTTGCGCGGGCTACAAAAGTTGGGAAATTAAGAATTATTTCTTGTCCTATCCCTATAGGTTTAGTCATTTCGAAGTTGATAATCGATTGGGAAAAAGCGTAACTTCAGTGGTTCAAAAGCAAGATCAAAATCTTGAAAACTGGAGAGTCCGAGTCATCGACACGGGTGATAATTCAATGACTGGAGCAAGACTTGCCAGAGCTTTTGATCACGTAAGCAGCCAAAGTGAGTTCTCTACCTTTGCCCTCACTTATGGGGATGGTCTTTGTAATGTAGACTTAGCTTCAGAGCTTGCTTTTCACCAAAACCACGGAAATATTGGAACCGTTCTTACGGTTCGCCCAAAAGCTAGATTTGGAGAACTTCAAGTGGAGGGTAGTCGCGCTATTGGTTTTGCAGAGAAACCAACGGGGAAACAACCGCGTGTTAATGGCGGGTTTTTCTTTTTTGAGAAATCTTTCAGAGAGTATATTTCGACTGACGAAAGCTGCATTTTAGAGCGATCTCCGTTGGAAAATTTGTCAAAAGCAAAACAATTGATGGTGTTTCAGCATCAAGGGTTCTGGTTTCCCATCGATACGCTAAGCGATAAAAATACGGCTCAGTCGTTGTGGCAATCCGGTGATGCCCCCTGGAAGGTCTGAAATCGAGGTTTAAGATGTCAAAAGCCATTTTTGGAAACACACTAGTGACTGGGGCCACTGGACTTTTGGGCTCTGAGTTAGTCCAGCAGTTATTGAAAAACAACGAGACTTCTCGGTTGGTTTGTTTGGTAAGAGATCAACTTCCTCAGAGTCGTTATTACGTCGAGGAAATGCACCAAAATGCCGTTACTATCTGGGGAGATGTTAGGGATCAAAATCTTCTTGATCGAGTGATCAATGAGTACGAAATAAACACAGTTTTTCATTTGGCAGCACAAACTTTGGTTCAGCAAGCTAATTTGAGACCGACTGAAACCCTTGATGTGAACATACGAGGAACCTGGGCCGTTCTTGAAGCGTGCCGACTCAACTCCAAACGCATTCAGAGAGTCATTTGTGCTTCAAGTGATAAGGCCTACGGGAATCTGAACGGTGAAAAGTATGACGAGAGCTACCCCCTGGAAGGCAAACACCCTTATGATGTTTCTAAATCCTGCTCTGATCTCATCACACAAACTTATGCTCACTCCTTTGGGATGAACGTCGCTATTACAAGATGTGGGAACTTTTTTGGTCCCGGGGATCTGAATGAAAGTCGAATTATTCCCCATACGATAGTTTCTTTACTAAAAAATCAGGCCCCTGTGATTCGTTCAGATGGTAAGTTTATTCGTGATTATATTTATGTGGGTGATGGAGCTGCAGCTTATCGACTTCTGGCGAAAAAGATGGTGGTGAGTCCGATGCCAGGAGAGGCATTTAACTTTTCATATGAATTAAGACTTTCTGTATTGGATTTAGTCGATAGAATACAATCGATTATGGGTAAGGTGATTCCCCCACAAATTCTTAATCAAGCTTTTAATGAGATTCCTGTTCAGTCTCTAGATAGCACGAAAGCGAAGAAGGCTCTCAATTGGGTTCCTCTTTTTGGGTTTGAAGAAGGCATTCGCCAAACAGTTGATTGGTATCGAGGCGCCCTGGAGAAAAAACGGATCCAATGGTAACCAAAGAGGCTCTTTACTCGGATTTGAGAGAGGTTCTTTTTAAACACCGAAGTTTAATTGAGCCCAAACCGTTGCGCTCCGGCTCTGACTATCTTCCGGCCTCTGGAAAAGTTGTGGGTTTTGAAGAATTGGAACTTCTGCTCATGGCATCGGCCGATTTGTGGCTGACAGCGGGTAGATTTTCAGATGAGTTTGAGGAAAAGTTCCCTAAGTTTTGGGGAAGCCGAAAGTGTTTACTGGTTAATTCAGGCTCAAGTGCCAACCTTTTGGCTTTCGCCACTTTGACTAGCCCCAAATTAAAAGATGCAACTTTAAAACGAGATGATGAGTTTATAACTACTGCATGCGGTTTTCCAACTACAGTCGCTCCTGCTGTTCAGTACGGAATGAAGCCCATTTTTGTGGATGTTGATATTGCCACTCACAATGCTGCGGTGGATGACATTTTGGAAGCGATCACACCCAAAACCAAATTGATCATGATTGCGCATGCTTTAGGGAACCCATTTCGCGCAGACAAGTTGGTTAAAGTTTGCCAAGAAAAAGGGATTTGGTTGGTCGAAGATTGCTGTGATGCTCTAGGGGCAAAGATTGAAGGTAAACATGTAGGGACTTTTGGAGCGTTGGCCACATGTTCGTTTTATCCTGCTCACCACATGACGATGGGTGAAGGTGGAGCTGTTTTAGTGAATAATGCTCAGCTTGGAAAGTTAGCCACGAGTTTTCGCGATTGGGGTAGGGATTGTTGGTGTCCACCTGGAACTTCAGACACTTGTGGTGCCCGGTTTGATTGGAAAATGGGAGAGTTGCCCAAGGGATACGATCATAAATATATTTACTCCCATCTTGGTTACAATTTGAAGCTTACCGATTTTCAAGCTGCAGTCGGGCTTGCTCAGTTAGAGAGACTTCCCAAGTTTATTGAGAGACGCAGAGAGAATTTTACTTTTTTAAAAAAGGAGCTAACCCGACTAGGTCTAGAAGAATATTTTACTCTTCCTGAAGCTACCGAGGGGACTGAGGCTTCTTGGTTCGGGTTCTTTTTGTGCGGACGAGGACAGGGCAGTGAGTTTAGAAACAAAGTCGTTCGTTATTTGGAAGAGAACAAAATTGGAACACGGTTGCTTTTTGGTGGCAATCTTACAAAGCAGCCTGCGTTTGAAGGGGTCTCTTACGCTGTTCATAGCCATTTGAAAAACACGGATAAAATTATGGAAGAGGGGTTTTGGATTGGAATTTGGCCCGGACTTTCCGAAGATAATTTGAGTTACATGGCAGAAAAACTAAGTGAGGCTGTTAAAGCTTAGAAGATGTCCAGTCTAATTCATCATTCGAATCGTTGTCCTGATCAATTACAAAAAGAGATTGCAAAGGTTTTGATCGACTATCCGATATGGGAATCCTTTCGGAATAAGTCTTTGGTTATAACTGGCGGGACTGGCTTTTTTGGTAAATGGCTTCTCTACACTTTGGCTCGAGCAAACGACGAGCTGAACTTAAATATACAAGTCAGTGTTCTTAGCCGAAATCCTAAAAAGTTTATTTCTGAACATCCCTATTTGGGGATGCAAAGTCGATGGGTTTTCTTTCCCGGGGATATCCAGACTTTTTCTTTGCCTTCGGATGTTCAATACGATTGGTGCATTCATGGAGCTGCTAGCGCGAGTGCGAAACTAAATTCAGAATCCCCTCTAACTATGTTCAATGAAGTTCTTCTAGGCACTGAGCGATGTTTGGAAGAGAGTAAAAGAGCGAACATTAAACGATTTCTTTTTTTAAGCTCTGGTGCAGTTTATGGGAAGCAGCCTGAGAATATAGTTCATGTTGAGGAGAACTTTCTGGGTGGCCCGGATGTGTTGAAGAGCGGGAATGCTTATGGAGAAGCTAAAAGAGCCGCAGAATTTTTAGTCAATGAGGTGAGCAGACAAACCGGCATGGAAACGATCATTGCAAGAGCTTTTGCTTTTGTGGGTCCCTTTCTGCCGCTGGATACCCATTTTGCGATTGGAAATTTTATTCTCTCTTGCCTTAAAAATGAGCCCATTCACATCCGTGGGGATGGGACTCCTTTGAGATCTTATCTTTATGCGTCTGATCTTTCGGGGTGGCTTTTGACCCTGATGGCTTTGGGTAAGAGCCAAAACGCCTACAATGTGGGATCCGATCAAGAGCTTAGCATCGGAGAGTTGGCTGATTGCGTTTCTGAAGTCGCCCAAAGGATGCTCAATCGAAAGATCGAGGTGATTGTTTCAGGCAAGCCCCAACCGGGTAAACCCAGAGAAATTTATTGCCCATCGACCCAGAAAATAAAAAAAGAGTTTAATCTGAAAGAGACCGTGGGTTTATCTGAGGCCATTGAGAGAACTTTGGGTTGGTGTTTACAGAATCAGTAGAGAGTCTTTATGAAAAAAAGAGTTGCCGATTATATTGTTGAAACTTTAGCAGAACATGGAATTCAGCATGTTTTCATGGTGACCGGTGGCGGGGCCATGCACTTAAACGATGCTTTTGGTCGGTGTAAGAATCTGTCATATGTAGCTTGCCATCATGAGCAGGCCTGTTCAATGGCTGCGGACAGTTACTACAGAATGTCCAATCGACTTGCAGCAGTTAACGTAACGACGGGACCTGGTGGAACCAATGCCATAACTGGCGTTTATGGTGCCTATGTTGATTCCTTAGGAATGGTAGTTATCTCAGGACAAGTGAAATGGGAAACATTGGTGCGCAGTACGAATCTTCCTCTCCGGCAACTTGGAGACCAAGAGATTGATATCGTCAAAGTGGTTGAGTCCATCACGAAGTATGCTGTTGTTGTGAGTGACCCAAACTCTATTCGGTATCACTTGGAAAAAGCATTGTTCTTAGCAAAGGCGGGTCGCCCTGGGCCGGTCTGGTTGGATATTCCCATCAATGTTCAGGGGGCTTTGATTGATACAAGCAATCTTGAAGGGTTTGACCCCGCCGAATTGGAATTACGAGAAAATCCTAGCTTGGACGTGAAAGCAATTGATGCCCTATGGGATAAATTTTTGAGCTCAAAGCGCCCTGTGGTTATGGCTGGGGGAGGGGTCCGAATTTCGGGAGCCTATTCTAGCTATCTAAAACTTATTGAGCATTTGAAAGTTCCTGCCGTAACGGCTTGGAATGCTCATGACTTGTTGTGGGACGACCATTCCTTTTACTGCGGTAGACCCGGTACTATCGGTGATAGGGCGGGCAATTTCACTATTCAGAATTCGGATTTTTTATTGGTTTTAGGAAACAGGTTGAATATCCGGCAGGTTAGCTACAATTGGGGTTCTTTTGCCCGAGAGGCTTACAAAGTACTGGTAGATATTGATGAGTGGGAGCTTAAAAAACCGACTTTGAAAATAGATCTGCCGATTCAAGCCAATGTAGCAGATGTCATGAAGGCCCTTCTTGAAAAAAAACAGCCAAAGAGAAATCAGGCTCATCAAAATTGGCTCAACTGGTGTCTAGAGAGAAGAAAAAAGTATCCAGTGACTTTGCCAGAGTATTGGCAAACAAAGGACTCAGTTAATCCCTATTGCTTCGTCGACGCACTATTTGACCAGCTGGATGAAAATGAGCGTGTGGTTACAGGAGACGGCACGGCCTGTGTGGTGACCTTTCAAGCTGCTAAGATCAAAAAAGGACAAAGACTTTTTACTAATTCTGGATGTGCTGCTATGGGGTTTGATCTCCCGGCGGCGATTGGGGCCTATTTTGCTGAAAGGCCTAAAAGACTCATTTGTTTGGCCGGGGATGGTAGTATTCAAATGAATCTTCAGGAGCTGCAAACGATTGCGACCCATCGGATACCGATTAAGATCTTTTTACTCAATAATCAGGGTTATCATTCTATAAGACAAACCCAACAAAACTATTTTCCTGACAATATTGTGGGATGTGGGACCGAGAGTGGCCTGGGTTTTCCAAACATGGAGAAACTCGCTGAGGCCTATGGCATTCCTTATCTTAGAATTACCTCTCCCAGCGAACTTACCCCCAAAATAAAATTAGCCCTAGAAGCGAGTGGGCCCCAAATATGTGAAGTTATTTTAGATTTAAAGCAACAGTTCTCGCCAAAGCTTAGTTCTAAAAAGCTAGAAGATGGTCGGATGGTATCAGCACCTCTAGAGGATATGTTTCCCTTTTTAGAGAGGAATGAATTTTTGTCCAATATGCTGATAAAACCGCTTGAAAACTAAAGGGTTAAAAAGTAGAAAAAAGTTTGAAGTAATATAAAAATTGGGGAGTTACTATGAACTTATTAGAAAAAAAGATGTTGTCTCTTCTGAAAGAAATGAAAGAGAAGTACAACGTTTCGGGTGTAAAAGCCGAGTTTGAAGCAGAAGGTACCCGAATGGAAGAGGCGATGCGACTTAAAGAAATTGCAACAAGAGCCGACCTCGAAGTGACTATTAAAGTGGGTGGATGCGAAGCGATTAAGGACATGTTTGATGCTGCCTCTTTGGGAACCTCACACTTAGTGGGCCCCATGGTTGAAACCCCTTATGCGCTAAAAAAATATATTGCAGCTACCAAGATTGCTTTTAGACCGGAATTAAGAGACGAGATGGAGTTTCTGATTAATCTAGAAACCATCACTGCATGCAAAAATTTTGATGAGATGTTGAAGCTTCCCGAAGCAAAAGAACTTGATGGTATTGTTCTGGGGCGTGTGGATCTAACAGGTTCGATGGGGCTAAATCGTGATAGCGTCAATAATACAGAGCTTTTGGATATTTGCTTAACGATGGCAGCTAAGGCTAAAGAACACGGAAAAAAAGTAGTGGTGGGTGGAGCTGTCTCCGTTCACTCGATGCCTTTTTTCAAGGCTTTTCCAGCCG
>VGSE01000086.1 GCA_016875135.1 Deltaproteobacteria bacterium | reverse complement strand
GAATTTGGGATAAAGGGGTCGTGAAGGAGTATCTCGACCTTCTAAGAATGCCGAACTTTGAAATGGAAGAGGAAGATAGAAACAGCATCGTGACCGGCCTCTTGGGAATGACTGCTCAAAAAATAGATCCGCCTTCGGCCAAAGTTCTATCCTCTCGTGAAACTATCATGGAACAAGGACAACGTATCGTTCACCAATATAATTGTCAGGGGTGTCATATGATAGAGGGGATGTATCAGCCTCTCCCCGATGACCACCCAGACAAAGAAGAACATGAGAAAAAGAAATGGGACCTAGAGGGTAGAATCCTTTCCTATTATAGTGAAGACGAAACTTTAGGCCCTCCTCCTTTGGTGACTGAAGCCACCCGCGTTCGTTCAGATTGGTTGCATAACTTTTTAAATAACCCTAGTCATCGTTTAAGGGTAAAGTTGAAAGTGCGAATGCCTACTTTCCAATTAACGAATGATGAAATTAACAAGATCACTAGCTATTGGGCAGCTGAAGGAAATTTACCTTTCCCTGTGGCACCTTTGCAAAAAGTGGTTTTAAATCCGGTGCAGTTATCCAATGCAAAAGCTTTATTTAACAAGCTTCAATGCGCTAATTGCCACACGGTGGGAAGAGATGCGACACCTGCCGAACTTGTTGAAGAGGGAAGCAGTAAAGGTTTGGCACCCAATTTGGCTAGAGCTCATGGACGACTCAATAAAGATTGGATTGTTCAGTTGTTGAAGGAGCCAGGCAAAATGGTTCCGGGAACGCGAATGCCCGGCTATTGGCCTGAGATGCAATCACCAGCTCCCGAGATTTTGGGCGGAAACTCTCAAGCTCAGATGGAATTGCTAGCCGACTACGTTCTCTCATTAGGGCAGGGTGGCTTAGGAACAAAGCCTGAAAGCCAAATGAAGCCTATTTCGAGAGTTAAGTCTTTGGAACTTAATGTGGTGACAGCCAATTCTAAGTAGTACAAAATTAGTTTAATTAAGGTCTCAATCCTAAACCCTTTAAAATTGGGATGATGACTCATAAGGAGCCCTATGCGTATCACAGTAGCACTTTTGTTTCTTGGAATTATTAATCTTGGGATAGTGGGTTGTGGTTCTCGCCAATTTACTCAAGGTAGTTATGATGATTTGAGCGAGGACCGTCTTCTCGATGATAAATTCAATGAATCTGACATGAGGCAAATCGCCGACACGATGGTGAAATCACTGACAGAGAGTGCTGTCATTCGAGACGCTAAAAAGCCTCCGGTGGTTTTAGTGACCCTAGTAAAGAACCGAAGCCAAGAGCACATTGACATGAAGAGTATGACCGACAAAATGAAGGTTGCTCTTATCAAAAGTGGAAAATTTAAGTTTACTGAGAAAGAAAATCGCGAAGAGATGGCTAGTGAGACCGATTATCAAGGGCAATCGGGATATGTCGATCCCGCCACTGCGAGAAAAAAAGGAAAACAGATTGGGGCTCAGTTCTTCTTAACCGGGGAAATAACTGACCGAGTTCAGGAGGTGGGCAGTAAAAAATACGTCTATTACAAATGTACTTTTAATCTGGTTAATATCGAAAGCGGAATTTTAGAGTGGGCCGACGATAAAGATATTCGAAAATTCTACACCAAAAAATCGGTTGGATTTTAGTTTAAGGCTCCACCATGGCGTGGTTCCGAATTATTATTTTTTCTGGGCTCTTGCTTTTGCCGATAGGCTGTGCGACCTACGCTCGAAAAATTCAAAACGTCCGCTATCTATTCGAATCTGCTCAATACGAGCCGGCCGTTCTTGAACTAGAAGAACTCGCTTCCAAAAAAGATAACGAGCTTCTTCTCTATTTGCTTGAACTTGGAATGGTGAATCATGCTTCTGGAAAGTATGCTGAAGCGATTGAAAAGTTTAAAGAGGCCGAAAAAATAGCTGTTCTTAATGATTATACGAGTATTTCCCAAGAGGTCGGGAGTGTATTATTTAATGACTCCACAAAAGAGTACAAAGGCGAGGATTTTGAAAAAATTCTGATCAATGTCTACATGGCCATTGATTACACGCTCTTGGGAAAATGGGACTCGGCCTTAGTCGAATGCCGCCGAGTTAATCAGAAATTGGATGTCATGATCTCCAAAGGCAAAATGCCTTACCAGTATAATAGTTTTGCCAAATACTTAGCAGCGAGTCTTTTTGAATCTCAAAGAGAGTACAATGATGCCTTTGTCGACTATCGAGCTGTAAAAAAATGGATGAGTGAATTTCCTTATTTGTCCGGTCCTTTGATGCGAGTTGCTGATAAACTCAAAGCCGAAGAGGAGTTAAGCGGGTATTTAAAAGAATTTCCAAATCAGAGAAATTATCGATTGGCTCAAGGTGAGGGAGAGGTGATTCTTGTGCTTGAGCAAGGAAGAGCCCCTTATAAAGTTCCCGATCCGGCCTTCGATCTTATTCCTATGTTTATTAAAAATGGGTCGGCTTTTGAAAGGGCGACTTTACGATCGGCAACCTCCGAGCGAAGCGCCGATGCAGAGGTTTTATTTGATATCGAATCGAACGCCATTCGGGAGCTTGAGGGTAAAATAGCTCTTATCATGGCAAAAAAAGTGGGCGGAATTGCGGCTAAGAGGGCTATGGCCTACGGAATCGGTCAAGCGACCAAGAGCAAGGACGCCGAATTTATGAGTTTCTTATTGCTATTGGCTACCGACCATGCCGACTTAAGAAGTTGGGTAACTCTACCTGCCAAATTAAGAATAGCGAGATTAACCCTTCCGGCTGGACGTCATGACCTTGTCCTTGATATGGTATCTTCAGGACGTCAAATGATGGTGAAAAAATGGGGAAGCGTTATCGTGAAAGCAGGGCAGATCAGCTTCCTGAACTTAAGGGTTTTTGATTAAATTAAGGGCAGACAATGTTGGATACTCAATTTGTACCTAAGGATTCAGAAAATTCAATTTATGAATTTTGGTTAAAGCACGATCTTTTTAAAGCTAATCCTGATGCGAAAGCTCCCACTTATACTATTGTTTTTCCTCCGCCAAATGTGACAGGCGTGCTTCATATGGGACACGCCTTAACTTGTACTTTGGAAGATATTTTAATCCGCCGCAAACGGATGCAGGGGTTTAATACTTTGTGGGTTCCTGGAACCGATCATGCTGGAATTGCCACTCAAATGGTGGTGGAACGCAACTTAATGAAAGAAGAAAAGAAGAGTCGCCATGATCTGGGTCGAGAAAAATTCTTGGAAAAGGTGTGGGAGTGGAAAGAAAAATCCCAGGAAACGATTGTCAGTCAAATGCGAAAAATGGGGGGGAGTTTTGATTGGAGTCGTTTGGCTTTTACTCTTGACGAAAATATTTCGCTAGCCGTTAAGCAATGTTTCTTACAACTTTATAATGAAGGGCTTATTTACCGGGACATGGCCATCATTCAGTGGTGTCCACGTTGCCATACGGCCCTTTCTGATTTGGAAGTTAAGTGTAAAGAAATTCCAGGTAAGTTTTGGCACATCAAATATCGTCTCAAAGGAACGCCCGAGAAGTTTTTAGTGGTTGCCACGACTCGTCCCGAAACTCTTTTAGGTGACACGGCAGTTGCGGTTCACCCTGAAGATGAAAGATATGCTGAATTTCACGGTAAAGAGGTTATGGTGCCCTTAATAGGCAGAGCTATCCCGGTTATTCTTGATAGCTATGTTGATCCGCAGTTTGGAACGGGTGCGCTCAAAATTACGCCAGGGCATGATCCTAATGATTATGTAGTAGGAAAAAGGCACGGGCTTCCAATTATTAACTTAATGGATGAAAACGCGGTGTTGAACTCTGAAGCAGGGGCATTTGCCGGGCTGGATCGTGTTAAAGCAAGAGCAAAAGTTTTAGAAGAGCTTCAAAAACAGAATTTGTTGATTAAAGAAGAAGACCACACTCATTCGGTAGGCCATTGTGATCGTTGTGTTACTGTGGTGGAGCCTAAAGTCAGTCAGCAATGGTTTGTGAAAGCCGAAGAGTTAGCTAAAGATGCTCTCCGCGCTGTCGAAAACAAAGAGATTCGAATTGTCCCTGAGGAGTGGGAAAAAACCTATTTTGAATGGATGCGAAACATCCGACCTTGGTGTATTAGCCGTCAGCTGTGGTGGGGCCATCGCATTCCAGTGTGGTACTGCCAAAAGTGTCAGACGGCGCATGTAGGGTTAGAGGCTCCTAAGTACTGCTCAAAGTGTTCTCATACTGAACTAAAACAAGACGAAGATGTGTTAGACACGTGGTTTAGTTCGGGGTTGTGGCCTATTTCGACTTTAGGCTGGCCTCAGGATTCTAAGGACTTGAAAGCTTTTTACCCCACGTCGGTGTTAGAGACAGGATTTGATATTTTATTTTTCTGGGTGGCTCGCATGATCATGCTTGGCATGAAAATGACCGGTAAGATTCCTTTTCATACGGTTTATCTTCATCCCATGGTTCGAGATGAGCAGGGGCAAAAGATGTCCAAGACCAAAGGCAATGTAGTCGATCCTTTAGAAATAAGTGATCGCCTTGGGACGGACGCTCTTAGGTTTTTCTTGAGCTGGAACGCATTTCATGGTCGGGACATGAGAGTATCGGAGGAAGGGGTCGAAAATTGTAAGTTTTTTGTGAATAAAATATGGAATGCCTCTCGGTTTGTTCTTATGCATTTTTCCGACGTAACTGAGTCCAAAAGTGATCTTTCTAATGAAGTCAACCAATGGATCTGGTCGCGACTCAATCATATAAAGGGGGAGGTCAATCGTTCCCTTGAGCAGTACCGTTTTTTTGAGGCTGCTCAAGCCATTTACCATTTTATTTGGAGTGAGTATTGCGACTGGTTTATCGAGTTTATCAAATCTAAAGAGGAACTTGAGTCGAGAAAGGCGAGCAAAGATTCGACGGCAGTGGAGGTTCTTGAAGAAGCTATTCGTTTATTGCATCCCTTTATGCCGTTTGTGACCGAAAAACTATGGCAGGAGATGCCGATTCGGGATCGAAAACTGGTGTCAGTTTGTATTGCAAAATACCCTGAGACCGATCCTTCGAGGTCCTATCCTCAGACTGAGGAGAGAGTTGCAAGAGTGATTCGCCTTATCGAACAAATTAGGACCACTCGCGGAGTTCATCAGTTATCACCAGCAAAGGAGATTTCGTTGTCGGTGAGTTCGCTAGCAAGCGAAGGGCTCGTTAAAGAACTTATTCCCTTTAAAGAGCTCATTAAAAAAATGGCGAAACTGAGCAGCATCGAATTTGAGCAAAAAGAATATCCCAAACAGACCCATTTGTCGGTTGTGATGAGAGACTTGAGATTTTTTATTTCTAAAGCTGAATTGGGTGATTTGACTCAGGAGCTCGAACGTAAAAAGAAAGAACTCCAAGAAAAAACTGAGGCCTTAAGACGAGCCGATGAAAAATTGCGAAATGAGCGGTTTATGAATAGTGCTCCTCAAGCTGTCAAAGAAGGGGTACTGAAACAAAAAACGGAACTCAAAAGAGAGGTCGAAGCTCTTCAGCAGTATTTGGAAGACTTAAGTTAAAATGCCCATTCTTTTCTTATTGCGTAGGTATTTGGTTCCACGAGAAGGAAATCTATTGTCTTTTGCTCTTTGGGTTTCGGTTGTCGGAGTGGTGATTGGTATTATTCAATTGATGCTGGTCCTAGCCGTGATGTCTGGCTTTCTTCAGTTTTTAGAAGAACGCTATACTGCCATCTCTTCCCATATGGTGGTGTTGCCGATGAAAACTGAAAACAAAACAACGATTCCTGAAGAATTAAAAAAAGTTCCGGAAGTTGCTGCTTTTTCTCCCTTCAATCTCGGACAGAGTATGCTTATTAAGGAGGGGGTAGCGGGAGTCACGCTTGAAGGAATCGATCTTGCGACTTCCGAAAACGTTACCGACTGGAACAACATCTGGTTGGCGCCTCCGGTAGGTAAAGAAAATAGACCGGAGGGGCAATGGATTTGGTTAGGAAGCCAGCTAGCCAAAAAGATCAAAGCTAAAGTAGGAGATTCAGTTGAGATTTTTATCCCGGGGCAAAAAAATCAACTCCAGCCTTTTAAAGTAACTGCGATCACTAAGTTTGGTCTATATGATCACGATCTGCACTACGCTCGAATCGATGTTCGGGTTCTTAAAAAAATATTTCACAAATCGGACGCCGGCCAACTTTATAAAATAAAAATTAAACCTAAGGTTCCATTAGTTCAAGCCGCAAAGGCAGTGAGGGCTGCCGTGAAAAAACAGGGCAAAGTAAAAACTTGGAACCAGATCAATCAGAACCTGTTTTTGGCAGTTGAAGATCAAAAAGGGAAACTATTTTTGGTTTTAGAAATCATAGTCGGATTGGCTGGGGTCAATGTCATTAGTCTATTAATGATGAGTTCCCATTATCGTCGAAAAGATATGGCGATTTTAAGAGCTATGGGATTTAAAGCGAGAGGTGTTTTTTTGTTTTTCTTAGCTCAAGGTGCTGTGGTCGGAGCGATAGGTATTTCTTTGGGCGTTTCATTGGGACTTGTGGCTTGTCGAATCGCAGAAAAGTATCAACCCTCAATTCTGAACGAGGCTATCTACAACACGAATCGCTTACCTTTTCAAATAGAAATGGGAGATGTGATTCTGATTTCGTTTGCAGCCTTTGTTTTGTGTGTTGTTTTTAGTGTTATTCCAGCTATTAAGGCCGCTTATGCAAGGCCAGTGGAGGCGTTAAGATATGAGTGAAGTTCTTTTGTCAGCACGAGATGTCTCTAAAATCTATCGAAGAAAAGGTGAGCCTCCCGTGACTGTTCTGAAACGGGTTGATTTGGATATTAACGTGGATGATCGCATTGCGATTTTAGGCAAAAGCGGAGCAGGCAAAAGTACGTTACTTCATATTTTAGGCACGTTGGAAGCCCCTTCTCATGGGGTTGTTAGATTCAGAGAAAAAGATATTTTTAATTTAAATGAGAATGAGCTAGCTCGTTTCAGAAATCGAGAGATCGGATTTGTCTTCCAGTTTCATTACCTGATGCTTGAATTTACTGCACTTGAAAATGTGATGATGCCGAGTCTGCTCGCTGGAGAAAGCCAATCTAAAGCTAGAGGGCTTGCTGCAAATTTATTGAAGCGAGTGGGTTTAAGTGAGCGATTTCATCACAAACCAAGCCAACTTTCAGGAGGGGAACAACAAAGAGTTGCTATTGCCAGAGCTCTTATGATGAGGCCCAAACTGTTGTTAACCGATGAGATGACGGGAAATTTGGACTCTGTTACGGGCCGTCAGATTTTTGAACTTATCCGCTCCTTACAAGAGGAGCATGGAATAGCCTTAGTGTCTGTGACTCACGATGAAGTGTTGGCAGCTTCTTTCCCTAGGATTCTACGGTTGGACCAAGGTGAAGTTTTTACACAACCCAAGCCACTGAATTAACGCGGTGAGCATCAAAAAAAATGAATTTTACATTAACTCGTCGTTTACAAGTGCTCTACGGTGAGGGTACAATTCGAGCCCAAAAGGTTAGTTAATAATTACGGGTACTTAGCTCGATTATATCCAGTGAAGTCTTAAGGGGTTGAGGCAAGAATTGCGAATCCGAAAAATCATCACTTCTACCTATGTTGGTTTGATGCTTGTTGTGGCGAGCTTTTGTCTATCCGCTTCTGGCGAAGTTATCTCCTCAATTGAAATTCGAGGGAATCGCAAAATTGAGAGTGATGCGATCCTTCAAAAACTTAAAACTCAGGTAGGTGACTCTCTTTCGGCTCAACTTATTAGAACCGATATCCGAGCTCTCTTTGGTCTTGGATTTTTTGAAGATATCAGTGCTTTAGAAGAAGAGACGGCGCAAGGAATTAAAGTTGTTTTTCAAGTCAAAGAGAAGCCTACTATCGGTAAGATCGAATTCGAAGGTTTGGATTCTATTGAAAAAGATGAGTTGAAAGATCTTGTTTTGATTAAGGAGTATGAACTTCTTAATCGACAGAAGATCAATGAGTCCGTAGAAAAATTGACTCAGAAATATGAGGAGAAGGGCTATTACCTAGCTGATGTGACTTATGAAGTGAAACCGCTCCCCCAAAGTTATGATGTGGTTGTGGTTTTTAAGGCACAAGAAAATGACAAGATTACGGTACGAAAGATTAATATTATTGGAAATAAAGTTCTTTCGGCTGACGACTTAAAAAGAGTCATTCAAACCCGAGAGGGAGGAACTTTCTCTTGGTTGAGTGGTAGCGGAGCGTATCGAGAAGCAATTTTTGAAAGAGATATTGCCACTTTGGGATTTTACTACGGGACTTTGGGGTATGTGAGAGCCCGTTTTGGCAAACCTGAAGTCACAGTCTCTCCTGATAAGAAATGGATCTATATTACCTTCTTTGTTGATGAAGGGATGCAATACACGGTTGGGAATATCGATTTTAGTGGAGAATTGCTTTTTACTCGAAGCGAGCTCACTGAAGAGATGGAACTTATTTCTGGGGAAAATTTCAATACTGAAACTTTACGAAGGGAAACCCTTCGATTGACAGAAAAATACGGGGATTTGGGATACGCTTTTGCCAATGTCGTCCCCCAGCCTATTATTCATGATGACACTCGTCAGGTGGATATCACTTTTGATGTCGATCGGGGACAACGAGTTTATATCGGCAAGGTCACCGTATCGAGTAACACAAAAACCAAAGATAAAGTGCTTCGGCGAGAACTCACTTTTCATGAAGGAGAATTATTCAACGGGACCAAGAAAAGGGAGAGTAAAGAAAACGTTACTCGGTTAGGGTTTTTTGATTCTGTTGAGTTTCATCAGACCACGTCAAAAGACGACCCCAATGTGGTGGATATCGATATTAAAGTGAAAGAAAGGTCCACTGGACAGCTTGTCATCGGGGCCGGTTATTCAACTGGGGGGGTTGGGTTTATAGCTAACGCCCAGTTGTCACAAAACAACTTCTTGGGCAATGGCCAGGTTGCTAGTTTCTCGGCTCAAATCCAGACGGGAACGCAGTTGTATGAATATTCGTTAAGCTTTCAGGAACCTTATTATGGAGCTACTCTGTGGAGTGTTGGCGGCGACCTCTATCAAGTTCGTCGAAATGTCGCTGTTCTGGAGGCGATCAATAGCTTTGAAGAGATTAAGACCGGTTCGGCAGTTAAATTAGGCCATCCGGTTTACAATTTCATGAATCTATTTTTGACCTATAAGTTTGAACACGCCTATGTTCGACCTTCTTCCATTATTGATAAAACACTGTATCCCAAAGAGGATGTTAATGGGTACACGAGTTCACTTGCTGGCAATTTGATTTATGACAAACGGGATGATCGTTTGGATCCGAGACGCGGATTTTTCGGTAGCCTCACTTCCGAATATGCTGGGTTGGGAGGGGACCGTTATTTCGTTAGGTCGACGGCGACTACAAAGTATTTTCGTCCTTTATTCTGGGATTTTATTTTCAGGCTTCATTTGACCGGGTCTAATATCTCTAGAACTGGGAGTCGACGAGTTCCCAATAACGAGCTCTACTTAATGGGGGGCCTTTTTTCGCTGAGAGGTTATGATCCCTTTAGTATCGGGGGAGATCCGGTTACTTTAAGTACTAATCCCGATGATCTGTCCGAAGAAGCTAAAAAACAGGGACTTGCCGGAAAGAAAATTCTTATTGGGGGATTGAACCAAGTACTGATGAATGCAGAGATTGAATTTCCCCTGTTAAAAGAGGCTAGAATTCGCGGGGTCGTTTTTGCTGATGTGGGGAATGCTTTTAATGATTGGAGCAAAATAACGGGGCCAAAGCTTTATGCGAATTTGGGATGGGGATTTCGTTGGTTCACACCGATAGGCCCCTTGCGTTTTGAGTTTGGTTACCCTATCGTTAACTCTGGTGCTTCGAAATTCTTTTTCACAATCGGACCACCATTTTAAAAAAAGGATCATCATATGCGTCTATGTTTAATCACTTGGTTTGTTTTAATAGTAACTGCTACTTCTTTTGGATCTGAAGGGTTTCAATTGGGGTTAGTAGATCTGCAAAAAGCGTTGCAAACTGTGGATGCCGGAAAAAATGCTAAGAAATCTCTAGAAAAAGAGGTCACTACCAAACGGACAGAATTAGAGAAGCGACAGAACGAGCTCCAAAAAGAGGCTGAAGGTTTTGAGAAAAAGTCGGCTCTTTTAAATGACGCTGCAAAGACTAAGAAACAACAAGAGCTCCAAAAGAAGTTCATGGAGCTGCAAAAAGAAGCTGCTGAAAGCCAAATGGATTTGCAAAAAAGAGAACGTGAGCTGACAAAGCCCATCATCGATGAGTTAAGAACCGTCATTGAGAACCTCGGAAAAGAAAAGGGAATCACTCTCATACTTGAAAAAAATGAAGGAGCGGTACTTTACAGCCATGGGGCAGAGGATCTCACCGAGCAAGTGATTGAGAAGTTTAATTCAAAAAAATCTGGAAAAAAATCTAACTAAAGTATTTCGCTTAAGGCGATGAGATCTTTTTCTTCGTTCAGGAGAAATTGTGTCGTTAAACGAGAATATCTGCTGCCTTTAAGTGAGCTTTTTAAGAAGCTAGTCGGATATATTGTTTCTAAAATTGCAAAGACTTATAGAGAACCTAACTTAAGTTTTAAAGAACTAGAAGGCTCAGAACTAAAACAGTTAAAACGGCAAGTAATCGTAGGGTCCAGTCGTCGCAAACTTCTTGTTTAATGCCGTCTATCCAGCTTCGTCGTATGGCTACTGTTGAATAAGTTTGTCTTGATTCATGTAAGGGTGAGCTCTTTGGTCGCTTTGCGGCAAGTGTTTCAGAGTGGATCTGCCGAATGTCTGCTGTCACTGGTGTTTTTAGGGGAGGGACTGGGACCAAAATCTCTACTGTTTTATCGTCATCTTTCACGGTTGAATCCTTTTCTTTTGAGTTATCGGGAGTAGTAGTTCATGACTCTTCCGTAGGGAGAGTTACCAATTCTAACGTCCACGCAGCCAAAGATTCGATTGTTGTTGATATAAGCGGGGCAACTCATTCCTATGTTAAGTCGAATGACCTCTTGGCCCATTTGGGGAGCGGGGTAAGGTTGGTAAGACCCTGGATAGGTGTTGAACGCATTGTACAGAGGAACTTGCACCGAGCCGCTTAAACTTAAGCGGATAGTCCCATTTCCCATATTAAAAGTTCCAGGGTTGTAACCCGTGGCTCCAAGATTGTTAGAAGAGACACAAATATTGGTATTATTGGTTTGGGTTCCAAGGAGATAGCTTAAATCTTGAAAAATAAAAGAACCGCTACCTACGAGATTTTGAATAACCGTTCCAGGTCCGGTGTAGTTCGTAAAAGATAGATTGAGGGTCAAAGAATTGGCGTTTGCCCATCCTCCACTTGAGTTCGATTGAAGTGAGCCAAAGAAGGGGCTTCCATTGGAATTTAATGGAACTCCGCCTGAAACGACCGCACAATTGGTTCCAGGAACGGTAGGGATGACTGGGGGAGGGGCCGGATTAGAGGGAGCCGGAGCCGGGGTGTTGGCGTTACCGCCTCC
>VGSE01000085.1 GCA_016875135.1 Deltaproteobacteria bacterium | reverse complement strand
TCAAGGGAAAAAGATCGTTACGACCAATGGATGTTTCGATATTTTGCATCTTGGCCATATCCAATATCTCCTACAAGCCAGAGAAATGGGGGATGTTTTAATTGTCGGCATCAACTCAGATCGCACGGTTAAGTTACTAAAAGGGCCCAATCGCCCTATCAATCCGGAATCTGATCGAGCGCTACAATTAGCGGGCCTCGAGTCAGTAGACTATGTGACCATTTTTGATGAAAGCACACCGGAACGCTTACTAAAAACCATCGGTCCCTCGATTCATGTCAAAGGGGGCGATTACACAGCGGATAAACTTCCCGAAAAGAGCGTCGTCGAGGCCGGAGGGGGCAGCGTTGTTTGCGTCTCTCACCTTGAGGGATTTTCGACCACCCGACTCATCGAAAAAATTAAACCTGATTAACCAAATTCAATCGCTAGACGCGACAGCGTTTAATTAAAGCTAAGAAAGAGGAGGAAGTACCGATTTCTAAGGAGCTCCTACTTTGTCAGCAAGTTCTTTTTGATAAAACTGCCTGGCACTGGTGATCGCTCTTTCGATAGATCCCTCGTCCACTAAGTCCTTGCGAATGTTTTGAACAAATCGACGAGCATAGATCGTTGCATCTAAATATCGTTGTTTCTCGGTTGGCGTTAAACTCGAAACAAGACTAAAATTAAAAAAAAGCTGTTCAAACAACTTTTCAAACTTTTCTTTTTTGGGCAACTGAGAGTGAAATTCACTAAAAAATAGCAGTAAAAATTTATCGATTTCCCCCTGCAGCTCGATTTCAAATTCGCTGATGGGTCGCTCACGACTCAAATTAAAAACAAAATAATGAAAATGACTAATCTCTTCTCCGGCAATGCTAAAAGCCTGAACTTGTTGATGGGTCCAAGGGGAAGACCAACGAGTAAAATTTTTAAGAAGCTCCCTTATATCCTCACTTAAATAGATGCCTAAATCCACTGAAGGCTCTTCTAATTTATGATTTGGCGGGGAAGGCGAAATATAGAGCGCCCCTTTTAAGTCTTTCGAGGCGGCTTTTGGAGGCACTAAATTGGGAACGGATTGAATTAAAAACTCCTCAGCACAATGAAGAGAATTAAGGTTGTAGAGATGTTTAATGGCTCTGTCGATTTGCTTAACAGCAAACATTACAACCTCTTTACTGAGAAACTTTTAAGTTCACTTTAAACGGTGCTGAAATTCCTTTTTCGTTTAAAAGAGTCTTCAAACGGTCACTGCCCGTGGCGATCCAACGCTCGTAAAGTCTTAAAACATCTTTATTTGATTGAACCCCACTTCTTTCGCTCATCTCCCCTAAAACATTTGAAAAGGATTGAAACTTGCTGGACAATTCATCAAACGTTTCCTTGGGCTCCTTTTCTTTAACCATCGTAGAAAGGTTGTAATAAGCAGAGCCGCCCATTCCGAAATAAAAACCAATATCAACCACTTTTTTTCGAATACTTTCAGAAAAATACCCACTTACCATGAGGCACAAATCGCCTAATCTCTGCAAAACAATTCTTTTCTCTTCGTCCTTGGCTTGAAGATACTGGAGATAGAGTTCGGTTAGTAGAGTATCGGAGGGTTTACCATCGGCCCCCATTTTAAAAAATTGTTCGGTTTCAATATTTTTGGAAAGTAACGAGGCAAGATAAAAAATTGAGGTTTCTTTAGCTGAGATCTGGTGTTTCTCAATTAAAGATCTTATCTCGAGGGTAAAATAATCCCTCAAATCTGCAAAAGTGGCTGGCTTAAGTCGCTCCATAATTCCTCCAAAGCATTAAGAGAAAGTTATGTCCGTAAAGCGCACCGCTAAAGTTGTGATAACTAGTTGAAGTCTAAGCTGCTTATCCTAAGTTGCAGACTTCCACTCCACACTTCTCATTTTAACATTTCTGCTAAATTCTTACTAACTTATCGGATTTTTCGTCGATTAAGATTGACTAATTCTTAGGTGCCACCATAAACACTTGAAATAATGATACTAATTTGTGGGGCTGGTGACTGCTTAAGCTTCATGCGAGGATGTCCAGGTGTTTCTATTGTCTTTCACAAAACTTTTAGTTCTTTGTTCGATAATTATCGGAGCATCTCCACTCGAAGCGTCCCAAAAGGTCCCCAAAATTATAACCACCAGCCCAACCCTGACAGAACTTATTTTTCAATTGGGATATGGCAAAACCTTAGTAGCCACCAGTGAGTTCAGTGATTATCCGAAAGAGGCCAAATCACTCCCAACTATCGGGAGCCTATTTTATCCAAGTCTCGAAAAGATCGTACGGTTCTCACCCGATTATGTTTTAGTTGATTCAGAATCGACCCCTCACACATTAGTTACTCAACTTAATAAAGTGAAACTCGCTTCAATTTCTATTCATCTTAGGTCCGTTGAAGAACTTTTCACCTCATCAAAGACCTTGCTGCAGGAAATTTTCCGCGCTCAACATTTAACGATTTTGGAAGAAAAAACGAAACAATTACAATCAAACACCAAAATCTTCTCCAAAAACTTTCGATTCCTGATAGTGGCTTGGATCAGTCCTCTGACGCTCTTTGGGAACTCAACTTTCCTTTCTGATTTAATCAGTAAATATGGTGGTCAAAATCTTTTAAACTCAAATCTGCAAGCCGCCTATCCACAAGTCTCGCTGGAATGGTTTGTAAAAAATCCTCCTGATATTTTATTCCTTCTTACAAATCAAAAAGAAAATCTTGATGAATTGCAACGCTTAGCGCAGAAGTGGTGGCCAAACCAAAAGGTCAATTTAGTCGCATTATCTCCTGACTATTTCGCCAGACCTACGTTTACCCCTCTAGAACACATTTCCGCCATTTTGAAAGATGCGCTATGAAAAGACTCTTTGGGGGAGGCCTACTTTTAACAGTTCTTTTTATCTGCTTAGGACTTCTTCTCTTTGGTGGGGCGCAAGCCATTTCCTTCGATACGTTTACCGCAGAATCGATGACAAACAGCGCTGACCATCGAATTTTTTGGTTACTAAAAATTCCTAGGCTTTTGTTGGTTCTTACAGTTGGGGGAGCCCTGGCTATGGTCGGGGGAACCTACCAAATTCTTTTTAACAACTCCCTAGCCGATCCCTACATCCTTGGAGTTTCCAGCAGTGTAACGTTGGGATTAGTCGTAGCAGAAATATTTCTGGGATGGCCCTCTAATTCCATAAAAGCCATGGGAATAGGTCTAGGCTTTGCACTTATTGTAATTTTGCTTCTTCTTTTTTGTTTCTATTTCCACAAGTTACAAAATATGGAACGGGTAGTTCTATTTGGAGTGGGAATTAACTTTCTCTTTTCTTCAGCCCTTTTCATTTTGATATCACTTCAAAATCACACTCTCGGCTCAGGTTCGATGAGATGGCTATTTGGAAATATCCCGTGGATCGAACTTAAAGAATCCTTTGCTTTAATCGCTATCACAGCGCCCATCGGTATCATTATTGTAATTTTTGGAAGATACCTCGATGGCCTAAGTCTAGGCGACACCGTAGCCAGAACTTTAGGATTTAATCCGAATCATGTTCGAGGCTTTTACCTAGTATTAACTTCACTGCTCTTAACTTCCGTCACCTGCCTGACGGGTTCGATTGGCTTTATTGGTTTAGTAGTTCCTCATTGTGTTAGATTGGTATTTGCTCCGCGATCTTCTAGAGTTCTTCTGTTGATTTCATTTGTTTTTGGTGCTCTTTTTTTGGCTGTTTCTGATACTATCTCCCGTTCTATTTTACCACCATTGGAGTTTCCCATCGGAATGGTGACCACTTTATTAGGAGGCCCTCTCTTTCTCTACTTATTATGGAAACGATAAAGCCGAAATTTTTCTTCGAAGGAAACGAATTGATTCTTGGATACCCTGGTGTTCCCCCTTTAAGTCGTCAAGCGTTTAGCTTTCAAATTCCTCATTTCGCTATCACTGCTCTAGTTGGTCTCAATGGCTCAGGAAAATCTACTCTCATTCATGGATTAATTGGAGAGAGAGTCGTTCTGCAAGGGCAATTAAAATGTTTCGATAAACCCATTAACTCGTTCTCATCAAGAGAGCTGTCAGAACTAGTCGCTATTGTTCCCCAAGAAACCGTTTTCCCGGGGAACCTAAAAGTGCGGCATGTTTTATCTTTTTCGCAGTTGGGGCGAGCGGGGCTTTTTGGAAAACTTCCGGTCTTCGATGCTGCATCTATTCCTTATATCGTAAGCGCTATGGAGTTAACGCCGCTTCTACAAAAACGTTTAGGGGAAATAAGTTCCGGAGAACGGCAACGTGTCTTTCTTGCGAGGGCTATACTACAGCATTCAAAAATAATTGTTCTAGACGAACCCACGAACCACCTCGATTTGAAAGCCTCTAGAGCTTTTTGGAATGCCCTAACGAAGGCTAGAGCACTTAATTCGATGGATATTTTGATCTCAACCCATGATTTGAATTTTGTGAAAGAACAATGCGACTGGGTTTTAGCCTTAAGCGAAGGGCAGCTTTTATTCAATGGAACCAAAGAATCGTTCTTTGAGGAAAAATGGGATGAGAAATTAGTTGACTCCCCTTAAACGATAATCCCCGCACCCTTTGAATGGGCTTTTTAAGAGGTTCAAACGGCCATGAAGTTGGTTTAAGGCGCGCAGTTTATCGGCCGTTTGACAATGAGGTGAATTATCAAATGAAACTTTAAAGAAAACTTATCAAATCTTATAACTTTGGTCCTCTATAAATCTTTGCAATTTAAGAAAAAACATATCGGACCAGCCTCTTAAAAAGCCCATTCAAAGGGTGCGGGTATTAAACGATACGAATCGCCTCATGCAGGGAACTCTTCAAGTCGCGATCTAATATCGAGTGATCGTTAGCTGAGAAGCGGTTCGAGGAATTTCAACTTTTGTGTTTGGATTTTGTGCGAGCGAAGTACCTTTTTGATTTAGTTCCTTCTTCTGAATAGGGGTCAAATCGTTGATGGTTAGAATGCTTTCTCCTTCTTTAAGCTTATTGGCTCTGATTTTACCTGCAGTGTTCACAAATGAAGAAGATTCAGCAGCTATGGCTTCCATATTTTTAGCTGCGATCTCTAATTGTCGATTATAAATTTCGATTTGCTCTTTGGGAGTCATGTTTTTTATAGAAACCTTTTGTTCACTGCTGTTATCAGACTCTTCACCTGACGCCAATTGTGCAGAAATTTGTCTTTCGGACAATTGAATCTGATCCGGTCGTTGAATTTCGTTGCTGGTAATAAAAGGATTGGCCATTTGCTCCACTGTCGCACGATAAGCCCATTCATCAATCCGCTCTTTATTGGGATTTCCAGGAACTATGGTATCGCCGTCAAACCTGGGATTCACCATGTCAGTACCAACATTTTTTAGAGCCTCTGCCCGTGCAGTTCGCTCTTCTAGAGTTAGGCCCTCTGTCTCAGTATCCAATGGAGCCTGATTTAAAAGTCTCCCTTCCTGAAGCGAATGATTATTTTCTTCATTCTCTACATCGGAGCGATACTTTTTGTTATTCCTTTCAACACTATTAATGACCTCCACACCTTCTTTTGCAGTTTGTATTTCGGACCATTTCGATGTTGCCTGATTAACGATAGCTCTACTGATATTTACAGCGATCGCCCTTAAAACCTCTGGCGGAGGAGCTACAATCTCACCGTCTTTTGGTGCGTCTTTGCCCAAGGCATTTTTTAAAGCTTGTTCAGCCGATTTTGATCCAAGTTCGGAAGCAACTTCTCTAGCCTGATCATTCAACTCAAATTTGGCAAGCCCATTGGTATTTAAACGTCCGTGTCTATCTAAGAGAGTTTCCTTGGCTTTTAAGGCAATATCCCAAATTCGGTAAGCAGTTTCCGATATTTTATTTTTTGCCCCTTCCCAGAGTTGATAAATACCTCTCTCAAGAGGCGACGAATCTCCTAGAGTTCCGTGGTCAGAAATATCCTTGTCCAACCACTCTTCACAAGCAGCACCGTCCGCCTTTCCATTTCCTCTTGATTTTAAACATAATGCCTCATTATTCGTGTGATATGTAATGCTCGATAAACTGGTAATGCCATCATTAGCATTGTAATCACCGTTCTTTAACTCTTCTGGATTAGAAGCCACTGAAGTTTCTACGTTTTTATTGGCTCTCTCCACTAAATCGGTAAGCGCCTTTTTCGATTTTTCTAAAGCTTCCTCAGGTTCTCCTGGTGGAGGAGATATCGGATCTAGATTAGAAGCAACCGAGTTTGTGCTAGAAGAGGAGCCTGAAACGAAGTCACCAATATTAGTCTGGGTCCTTGAAACTTCGGAACTCCCTGCTGGTATTATGATGGAAGGAATCGTATTGCTCACGGAATTGTCAGAACCTTTTGAAGGGATCTCGGTTGTTTGACTTCCTGTCAGAACACTTCGACTGTTGTCTTCATCTTTTTTTTCTTGATCTTTCGGTTTCTGGGATTTCGGATTTTTATTTTTTTTATTTTGAGAAATCTCTGAGTTAGGTTTGGGCAATTTAGGATGATTTCCACCCTCATGAGCCAAGCAAAGCGAGGATATCAAAGTTAACCCTACAACTGCTATAGAACCCTTAAATAACTTAATATTATTTAAACACCCGAAACCCATGATGCCCCCTAAGCACCTAAAGGAGCAAAGGGAGTACCAACTTTAAGTTCTTAAGATCTGAGCTAAAAGCCCTGTTCTATTTGTTCAAGAAGTAACCACCCAACTAAGCAACCACAAAAACAAAGTGATTTCATATATTTACGGTGTTTAACTCTTGCTCATTTCAGTCAACTTTAACGAGTGAATTTTGGAAAAAGTCGGCCCGCTCTTTAACTCACTGAAACCTTAGGTTTTTTAAGATCAAATTCCATTTAAAAATATTATGCTGTTTAAGAATACCTCCAGAATACAACAAAGCTCATCCACTTAAAATCCGTTCAACTTTCCGCAACACAATCCAAGGCTCTTCCCCGAGATCCCTCCACTTTTTGTTTGTCTAGGGTAAAGGCCTTTGGTACTTGTTTTTCTTCCCATGGAAAACAACTCTAATCACTCCAATGCTTCGGCCGACTTGATTCCTCAAAATCTCACTCCCATGCTGGCCCAGTATCTTGAGGTAAAGCGACAGTATCCCGATGCTATCGTTTTTTATCGATTAGGAGATTTTTATGAAATGTTTTTTGAAGATGCCGTTAAAGCGGCTCCTGTCCTTGAAGTGCAACTAACCTCTCGAGATAAAAATGCCACTCATCCCATCCCGATGTGTGGAATACCCTATCATGCAGCCTCAAACTATCTTCAGAAATTACTCTCCAAGGGTTTTAAAGTAGCCATTTGTGAGCAGGTTGAGGATCCAAAAACTACGAAAGGAATCGTAAAAAGGGAAGTCGTAAGAGTAGTAACCCCTGCCCTGATTGGGGACCCCGACCTCATCGCTGAAGACAGTTACAACTACCTCATGACTTTAGAAAGCATCGACTTTGAACAGATTGAAGTGGTCCTGCTCGATCTCCTAAGTGGACAGATAAAACAGGGAACGATTACAACTTCAAGCGAGCTTACCGACCTTATCTTTAAATATTCCCCAAAAGAGATTTTACTCCCGAAGACACTTCTGAATTCACCTATTTTTTCGCAGAGTATTAAGCTCTTTCCTCTAGTGACTCTCACTTATCGAGATTCTTTCTTTGTCGAATCGTCTGCTCAAGGCTCAATTTGTTTAAGTGCTCTCAAAGCCTATTTAAAAGAGACTCAAAAAATCGACAGTTTAACGTTTTTAAATAACCCGGTCTCTCTATTTGATGACGCTTCGATGATCTTGGATTCAACAACACTTCGTTCTTTGGAAGTTTTAAGAGGACTTGCGGACGAGGACTCTCCATCTTTATTCAAGTGCATTAATTATACCCAGACTCCAATGGGCCGACGGACTTTAAAAGAATGGTTAACCCGCCCTTCTAGAGAACTAGCCCTCATCGAAGATCGTCAAAAAGCCGTGGAGATATTTCTCAAATCTCAACAGACGCAAGAAAAGCTTCAAAATCAGTTATCAGCCATTAGAGATTTGGAGAGGCTCTCTACTAAAACAGTACTAGGGCTTGCCATGCCGCGAGACCTTGTCGGAATTCGTTCGGTATTGCAGCAAATTCCGATTATCCAACAAAGCCTGAAAGAACTCAAAGCCCCTCTTTTTAAAAAGTTCATTAAAATTTTAAATCCTCTTGAAGCCCTAACGACAAAACTAGAAATGGCTCTTGAGGACTTTCCTCCAGCCACTTTAAGAGACGGAGGTATTTTTAAGAGCGGCTTTAGCGAGGAGATTGCGGAGCTCAGGGAACTATCCCAAGACGCCAAAGGCACCATCGCAAAAATAGAAGTCCGAGAGCGAGAACGCACAGGCATTTCTTCTCTTAAAGTTAAGTACAGCAAAGTTTTTGGCTATACTATCGAGGTCACAAAAACACACCTGGCTAAAATTCCTTCAGAATATATTCGAAAACAGACCATTGCTAACGGTGAGCGATTTATCACTGAGGAACTAAAAAACTTTGAAGAAAAAGTGTTTTCAAGTGAGACACGACTTAGAAGTCTTGAAGAAACTCTATTTTTTCAACTCCGCAAAGAAGTGGCTCAACACTCCCAAGCTCTACTACAAAACGCACGAATTCTCGGAGAGCTGGACGTTTTGTTGGGTTTTGCCATTCTGGCTCAGAGAAGAGGCTATACTAAACCCAAAATCTCTACGGATTGGGCTTTAAGAATTGTAGAGGGCAAACATCCTGTAATAGAAAGTTTGTTGCCAGCAGGGACTTTTGTACCCAATTCCATTTTTTTCTCGGAAGAAGACTGTCGAACTCTGATTATCACCGGCCCCAACATGGCCGGAAAATCCACTATCATGCGACAAGTAGCTCTGATTGTTCTTTTAGCTCATATCGGTTGTTTTGTTCCCGCTAAAGCAGCCGATATTCCCTTGGTTGATGCTATCTATACCCGTATCGGTAGCTCAGATGATTTAAGTCGAGGCCGTTCCACTTTTATGGTGGAAATGACAGAAACAACACGGATTTTAGAAATGGCTACTTCAAGAAGCCTCATTCTTATTGATGAAATAGGTCGAGGCACCAGTACCTACGATGGCCTTTCTCTCGCATGGTCATTAGTTGAACACTTTCACACCGAAGTCCGTGCAAAAACTTTATTTGCTACCCATTTTCATGAAGTGACCAGTCTTGAAAAATCATATTCACAATTAAAGAACGCTAATGTTCGAGTCGAAAAGTTTAAAAATGAAATTATTTTCCTCTACCAACTTAGCCCCGGAATTTGTAGTCAAAGCTATGGTATTGAAGTCGCTAAACTAGCGAGCCTTCCCTCGAAAGTCTTGATACGAGCTAAAGAAATTTTAACGGTTCTAGAAACTCAATCCCAGCAAGGGAATCGCGCTAGGATCAATGCGTTAATTACAATTCAAGATCATTTAACACACCATGAAGAAACCAGATCTCCCAAAAGCTTGACCTGTATTGAGAATACAACCAATTAATTTTTTTAAAATTTTTGCATTGACATTAAAAGTAGCGAAAAATAGAACGTTTCATTGTCACGGTTAGCAGGTAGTTAGTTCAAAGTTAAAAACAGAGTTATGGCTGGCGCGTTATCTTGATAGAGTCGATGTGGACCCGTCTCAGCAAATTATCCACAGCCTGTGGATAAACCACTGAACAGAGTCGTAGCGGTTCTAGTAATATCTGCCAAGGGGTTAGTGTATCTTAACGCTGTAAACCCCTCTATTTTCAATAAAATTTTACTTTTTTTTGCGTTGTGTTAATCTGCCAAAGCTTATGAATAACTCTTATAAAACTTTCCACAGATCCTGTTCACAACTTGCAAATAAAATCTCTGTGGTTCTTGTGCGTCCCGAACAGCCTGGGAATGTAGGTTCTATTGCTAGAGCTCTAGCTAATATGGGAATTGAAGGAGAGTTATGCATTGTATCAGCCCCAAACATTATCACTGAGGAAAGCTATAAACTCGCCAAACACGCTAAGGACCGATTGGAAAAGGTTCTTCATTTTACCAGTCTTGAGGAATGTTTAGACCGTCAGAGGGAACTGTCGGAATTGAAACCAATTTTGTCCCTAGCGGCGACAGCACGAATAGGTTCGGCCAAGAGGCCTCATCCCACTAGAGTAAGAGAAGCCGTGCAACGCGCGATACCAAAGCTAGCGTTAAATGAAATTGAACGTCTGATTTTGGTTTTTGGGCCCGAGAGCTGCGGATTAACCAATGAAGAGATCTCTATTTGCGATTGGGTTGTTACCATCCCGTCGCTCCAGCAATATCGCTCCCTTAACTTAGCTCAATCCGTACTTATATTCTGCTACGAGGCTAACATGGCTATGCTTGAGGACTGGGAAAAGTTGGAAACTCCTAAGCTCTCCAGCAAAGAAAAATTAATCCAGCATATGCTTCAGATATCTGAAGATGTAGGCTTTATTTTGCCAGGAGATCCCTTTAAAATGCGACCTCGTTTAGAAGAGATCTTTTCAGGGCTACCGAATCACATTAAGGAAATAAAAACCTTACATGGTTTATTGGACCAGGTAAGGCGGTCGGTAACCAAAGGGACAGCCGACATTAAAGGTCGCTATCGACATGTTTTATCGAAGGATAAGGAAAATGGAATCAGACAATAAAAAGGAAAAACAGCAAACATCAGATTCACCCGAAGAAACTAATCACCATGAAATAGTAGCCGAGGGAAACGCTCAAGAGGTCGATCACCAACAGGCTGCCATTGATGCTGCAAAAAAAGCTGAGCAGGAAATCCTCTATATTAGAGCCGAATTTGATAACTACAAAAAACGGCTTTTGAAAGAGCAAGACACTGCCATCAAAATGGCGAACAAAAGTATGATAAGCGACTTGATTTCAGTCGTCGATTTATTCGAACATGCGATTGCGCACTCGGGCAAGTTAAAGGCTAAGGAGGATGCAGATACGACCAACTTTGTCACGGGTATTGAGATGACGCGTTCAGAGTTAATCCAAACGCTGAGTAAATTTGGAGTTGAACTTGTCGGCCAAGTTGGAGAAACTTTTGATCCGCTGAAACATGAAGCGATTTCCGAAATAGAATCTCAAGCTCAGCAAGCAAATACCGTTGCCTCTGTGGTTCAAAAAGGATGCTTACTTCACGGAAAATTATTGAAACCGGCTAGAGTCGTTATTGTCAAAGCGAGTTCATAAATGGCAAAAAGGGATTATTACGAAGTTTTAGGTGTTTCACGCGGGGCTTCCGATGAAGAATTGAAGAAAGCTTTTCGTAAACTCGCCATTCAATATCACCCTGATAAAAATCCTGGGGACAAGAAGGCAGAAGAATTTTTTAAAGAGGTCAACGAAGCCTATCAAGTTCTCAGCGACCCCAAAAAACGGGGCATGTATGATCAATTCGGCCATGCGGGTATGGGTGCAGGAGCCGGAGGATTTGATCCTAGCGGGTTTGCAGGCGGTTCATTTTCCGATATTTTTGACAATATTTTTGGAGACATTTTTGGAGGGGGCGGCAAACAATCAGGAGGAGTT
>VGSE01000084.1 GCA_016875135.1 Deltaproteobacteria bacterium | reverse complement strand
TGTCGTTTGGTACCTCGACTAAAATCCGATTTCCCTTGGGGGCAAAAACGGGCCAATGCTGTGGCGGAATTGTTGAGCTACTATTCGAATCCCTGCACACCGGCCCTCAACTCTATATTTTTGGTGCCGGTCATGTAGGACAGGCCTTAGCCAAAGCACTTAATGAGTCCACTTTTACCGTTCATTTGATCGATGAGAGAGAAGAGTGGATCTCTCAAGCACCCCAAGGCGTATTAGGACACTGCGCAGACCCGGAAATATTTATTTCTCAACATTCCTTTCATTCTTCTAAAACTTATTTTGTGGTGATGACTCATAAACATGACTTAGATGAAACTCTATTGAAACTTCTCTTGAACAAACCCCACAAATATCTTGGTTTAATCGGAAGCAAATCAAAGTGGGAGCGTTTTCAGCAAAGGCTTCTAGCTCGAGGCATTTCAGAAAATCACTTAGAATCGGTAAAGTGCCCAATTGGGATTAGGAGTTTTGGAAAACACCCTTCTGAGATTGCGGTTTCAATTGGGGCTGAAATACTCAATATACATTATTACAAAGAGCGGGAAGCAAATGAATGAAATTAAAAAGTAAAATCATAGTTCTAGCCGCTGGCCGCTCCTCGAGGTTCGGCAGTCCAAAGCCCAACCTTACGATTCTAGAAAAAACTCTCTTACAACACCAAATCGATTCCCTTTTACAACTAACAGAGAATCCTCTGATTGTTCTCGGATTTCACTCTCAAAAGATTTTGGAAGCCCACCCAGACCTAACTAAGAACTGCCAAGTTATCATTAACCCCTCGCCGGAAGAGGGGCAGTTTTCTTCGCTGCGGTTGGCGCTGGAAAAAACATTGGGAGAATCGGTCTTTATTCTTCCCGTTGACGCCCCGGCCCCTAAAAAAGAAATCTGGTTCAAACTAGAAAATAACAGCACTTCAGCCTGGGTGGTGGTTCCAAAATATCAAGACAAAGGGGGACATCCCGTTTGGCTCAGCCCCCAATTTGGCGAACAGCTTTTAAGCAAAACAATTCCCACCAATGAACACAGATTGGATATTCAGATCAGAAACTTAAAGCCCTCACAATACAAATCAATCGAAGTGGGGGACCCCTCAGTATTAGTCGATTTAGATACCCCGGCCGATTTGGAATCCTACCTCATGCGACAGACCAATCAAAAACCAAATACCTGCACCCTTTGAATGGGCTTTTTAAAAGGTTCAAACGGCCATGAAGTTGGTTTAAGGCGCTAAATTTATTGGCCGTTTGACGATGAGGTGAATTATCAAATGAAACTCCAAGAAAACTTATCAAATCTTATAACCTTGGTCCTCTATAGGTCTTTGCAATTTAAGAAAAAAAATATCGGACCAGCCTCTTAAAAAGCCCATTCAAAGGGTGCAGGTATAAAAACCAACCTGACGTGTCAGGGAATTAACGCCTCTCTACGGTATAATAGGGTAGGGTGCGATACGCTAGCTCACCCCATCCAATTTTAGATTTTAATGAAAATAAATTTTTCCGTTTCAGGGAGTCCTGGTGCTTAATACCGAAAACAAATGTAGTCACCGACCTCTTCTTTATCTTCTTCTGGCTTTCAGCTGTGGTTACCTGGCCCTAGCTTTTCCCGTCTCCTATTTTAGACACGATGACTGGCTCATTATTGGAAATGTCGTAAGATTTGTTCCGCATGACTGGAAGTTTCTTTTCGAACCTTATTTGTTTTTTAATTCAATCAAAGAAACTTGGTTCTTTCGACCTTGGTTTAAGCTGTTTGTTTACTTAAACTTTATTGTGCTTGGTTATCATTACTATGCCTGGCTTGTAATGAATTTAGCGCTGACCCTAGGCGCTCTTCTTTTTGGGTACTTATCTGTCCAACGCCTCACCCTAGATACTAACCGAGCTCTCATTTTTGTAGCTTTTTTTATTTTTTCTATCCATTTTCATTTTGGAAGCCTCGTTTGGATGGGTGAAGGGGCTATGAATTGCCCACAACTTTTTTTCTTGTTTCTTAATTTTTATCTGTTTTCACTTTCCATAACCACCTTAAAAAAAAATCGAAACCTTTTGGCTGGAATAGGGGCTTTGTTTTCTTTCATAATCTCTTTAGGATTTAAGGAGTCTTCCATATTTCATCTTCCCTTCTTAGCGATACTGTTTTTTTATCGTGAACCTCTACGAATCTCTCGAAAGGCGTTATCGATCTTTACACCCTATGTAATCATTGCCGGTATTTATCTCTACTTCAGACTCTTTCTTTTGCCCATTAATCCGGGCTATAAACCGCATATAGATCTGGGATTACTTCTAAAACCTGCTCTGTTTCTCATTGTTGCAATCGCGCTTCCAATCATCAGCATTTTAATTAGTTCTGTCTTTTTTAAAGTCCCCTTTCGTCAGAATCAAAAGCTTCTAGGTCTTTTTATTAAAAGTCTTGTGTTTTTCTTGCCCTTTTTCGCCACCTATGTCGGACACGGATTTTTTTCCCCAGGTTGGCTCACTACTCCTGGTATTTATTTGGCTTTTTTGGTCGGGGTGAACCTTCCTTCTGTTTTCACTGTCCGTCCAATTTTAAGAACTTCTCTCATCCTCACTTTGCTGATTTCAAGTGGTCTGGTTTTTTATCAGACAAACTCCATCAAATGGTGGTCGTGGTACAAACCGCAACGCCAGATTGTAGAAATTATTGATCAGCTAGGAAGCACTTCCACACAATCCGTACATATTTTTAACTGTGATTCGCCGCAGGACAAGCTACCCCCACTCATTCGAGTCGTCGGTTACAAAGTTTCGTTTCAGGAACTGTTTTGGCTTAGACACAAAACCTCGCCTACTGTAAGTATTTTACCCTGCTCCATTATGAATAAGATTATTGCAGCCATCCCAAACAACGCTATAAATCTTAAATGGACTTTTCCTGAGTTTACAGTTTTACCGAATTAGACCGAATACTTCTCTCGATTGGGTAAGTTTCCACCTAGCTTATCTCTCAGAGCAAAAAAAGCTTGGGCCGTTAACTTCACATCTCCCAACGAACGGTGACGATCCTCAGCAACCACTTTTAATCCCAAGCGTTGGCAAATGATATCAAGGTTGTGTTTGCTCTCCCCCGGATACGCTCTACGAGAAAAAATCATCGTGTCGTAAACCTCAATTTGACGTTTGATTCGAAACTGCATCAGATATTTCATAATAAACGACATATCAAATCTGGCGTTCTGAGCCACTAACCAAGAATTACCAATGAACTCGAGAAACTTAGGAAAAATATTCTCGATCACAGGAGCCTCTGCAACCATCTCATTGGTAATTCCATTAATCCTAGTAGCAGCTGGTGGAATGAGTCTCTTGGGGTTTACTAGGGAATGAAAAATCTGACAATCGTCGAGGTTTTGACCCCATACTTTCATCGCCCCTATCTCAACAACTTCATCGCCCCCCCAAGGAGATAACCCGGTTGTTTCTAAATCGAAAAAGACGTACTCATCCAAATCTAAGCTTAGCTGCATTTGCAGAGATTTCCTTATACTTTAAACTGAACTAGTCCTTGTTTTTAAATCTTGAATAACTCAAGGGTCAACACATTCCTCAACCTGTTGAAACTTTTGAAATTTCTTTGCATTCTTTTGTTACGGAAAACTTGACATTCCGCTCCATTTTAAGGTTCTTTATAAGCCATGAATCCAAAAGTTTTAAAGGACTCCCAACACTCAAACTGTGTTTACGCTCTTTCAGAGATCGAGCACAAATACGGAAAACAAATTCATGTTTTGAGTAATCCCTATTTATTTACCACTTTGGCTAAGCTTTGCCGCCCCGACTGCAAGCAACCCTTGATCAACCAGCTCTTAAACATTCTCTATTCTGAACTAGTTAAAGTAGTCGTTAACCAAGAATTTCCCCTTTTAGAAACCCAAATAGAAACACGCATGTCCGGTCTTCATTCGGAAGGCCGATTTCAAGCTAAGATCCTTGATCCCAATTCCAAGGTTGTCTGTGTTAACTTGGCCCGAGCAGGAACTGTACCATCTCATATTTGCTTTGATGCTTTTAATTACATTCTTAACCCGGACGGAGTAAGACAAGATCACATAAGCATCAATCGAAAGGTCGACGACAAAGAAAAGGTCATTGGAACCAATCTTGGGGGATTAAAAATAGGCGGGGATATCGAAAACAGTTTTGTTATCATTCCCGATCCCATGGGTGCTACCGGCTCTACAATTAAATCCGCCATGGATATTTACAAAGCCCGTGGAAGAGCTAAAAAATTTATTGCAATGCACTTGATTATTACTCCTGAATATTTACAACATGTGACGGATAATTATCCAGAGGTAATCGTTTATGCATTACGTTTAGATAGAGGGTTAAGCTCAGACAAAGCCTTAAATTCAATTCCCGGCACCTATTGGCAGGAAGAACGAGGCCTTAACAATAAGCACTATATCGTACCTGGTGCTGGAGGATTGGGAGAGGTGATTAACAACTCTTATGTTTAATATTTTTACTTTAGCTTTTTTATCGATTTTCCTTGGGCTTGGCCTTGCTATATTCATTACTCGCCAAAAAACACCACAGCCAATTCAGCTTGTCCCCCCGGAGGATGACTCTCTAAACGATCCGAAGGATGTCCGGGAGCTAACTCTAGAAGATCTCTATCGTGTGGGAGAGAAATTGTGCGAAGAAAACCAGCTAACTATCAAAGACCGAGTCGCGATAAACGAAAATGAAGTGTATTGGATCACCGAAAGCTCAAATGAGTTCTTCTTTGGAAATTACGTTCTCGGATTTTTTAAAACCAATATTGAAAATCCCTATGTTTCGTTACCGACCCTCTTCGAATTTAAAGATTTCGTCAAAAGTGTCACCAGCACTAAGGGGTTCTTTTTTACAACTGGTTATTTCACCAAAGATGTGTATCAACCATTAGAGGGGGCTAAAGTAAGCCTCTACAATCGCTTAAAGGTTTTATCAGAGTTCAAGCGCTTTAAATTAACTCTGTAGGAGTCAACGATGGCAATTAGAAAAATTGCAGTCATGGGGCATCCGGTTTTAAGACAACAAGCCACTCCTGTTCCGGAAAAAGAAATTTCAAAACCTGAAATCCAAAACTTAATCCAAGACATGATTCAAACAATGTTTGAATATGATGGCAGGGGATTAGCTGCACCGCAAATTCACGAAAGCCTTCAAATAGTCGTGATGATTTGGGACTTCGACCCTAAAATTAAACCCTATATCCAAGTGCTAATCAATCCCGAGATCAGGGCCTTAACCCAAGAGACTTCATCTTGCTGGGAGGGTTGTTTAAGCTTGCCGGGACTGAGGGGCAAAGTAGACCGCCCCAATAAAATTTCGGTTCAAGCGCTAGATGCCCAGGGGAAAAAGATTAGTTTTGAAGCCGAAGGTTTCACGGCGACCGTTATTCAACATGAATGCGATCACCTACTAGGGAAGCTGTATATTGATAAAATTAAAGACTTATCTCTATTCGGTTTTTCTAGAGAATGTACGCAGTTTTTGATCCAAAATGAAGCTATTAACCCGGAGTAAAAGTTTCTCTTTTTAAGGTCAGAAAATGCAGTTACAGTGCAAAAATCAAAAAGAAAATGGATAAGCCATGAAAAAAGACAAAAAGAAATTAGCGCCTGAAAAATCAATCCCCAAAGATTTAAACTATCAGGTTCTAAACAACATTACCGAGCGAGCCTTTTTCATGGCCCTAAGAATGATCGACATGGCCAATAGCCGTCCGGACATCCCAAAAGGAGAACCTAAGGTTGGTGGTCACCCGAGCGCCTGCGCCTCTTCACAACACATTTTAGCGGCTATTCATTTAGTTCTTAGAGAGCCCGAGGACTATTTTGCATTTAAACCCCATATTTCTCCGTTGGACCATGCTCTGAATTGTCTTTTACATAACTTTAGAAATGAAAATAACGATCTCTTTTCCAAAGATGAGAGAAAACTAGCGATGCAGCACTTAAGGCATTATTCCCGGGAAGGGCACCCGGTGTTTCAATCTTATCATGCCGAATCGGATCCCGATGGTTATCGATATTTCCCCTCGGGTTCTGTGGGCATTCCTCCAGTAAACGCTCTCTACACGTCTTTAGGCTACCATTTTGCGAAAGACCACAAGTTTGAACTCAATGAAGACCCTACCTTTTGGTGTGTCATGGGAGATTCTGAGTTTAGAGAAGGCTCACTTCACGAGGCTATGCCCGATGCCGGAGAAAGACAGTTGGGAAATCTAGTCTGGATTGTCGACTACAACCGGCAAAATCTCGACGGCACCCGAGTTCTTAATGAAAAAGCTCTCGGGGGCAGCGATGCCGATCGGATAGTCAAACTGGCAGAGGCGAATGGTTGGAGAGGGATCAAACTTAAACATGGCAAACTAAGAGAAAAGCTCTTCAAAAAACCCGGAGGAGAAGAATTTAGAAGAGTCCTCGATGAGGAGTTTACCGACTTCGAATATCAGGCCGTTCTAGCAGCTAACAAAGCTGAACTCACCCGAAAAGTACTAGAGGAAAAATCGACTAAACTTAAAAGCTGGTTAAAAAATTATTCAGACGAGGATATTCAAGCCGCTTTCACAAACCTGGCAGGACATGATCTAGAATCTTTAGTAGAAGCCCTCAAAGCAGCCAAAACAGATCGAACACGTCCAACACTGATTGTTGCCTATACGATTAAAGGAAGAGGACTTTCCTTCCAAGCCTTGTCGGGTAATCACTCCGCGATGCCAGAAGAATCAGAGTTAAAAGAACTGGCGGTTAGACTAGGTGCCTCTTTTGATGATCCGTTTGAAGACTTCGAAAAGGATACTGAAGAAGAAAAATATCTGGCTAAAAAACGCGAAAGTCTTCTGAGCGGCATCGACCAAATTTTAGGAGAAGTAGCGGAGCGAAAGCGAACATGGTTAGAAGAGGCTCGAAGTATCACATGGCCGGTTGATTTCGATATTTCGGCCCTAAAATTTAACCCTGTAGCCCACACTCAATGGATGTGGGGGCAAATTGCTGCCAAACTGGATCGATTAGCCAGAGGGGATCGCGGAACTAAAAACGACAATCTTGAACAGGGCTGGGGACAAGTAGCCAGATTTTTCTTAACCATGGCCCCTGACGTCGGAAGCTCGACCAACACCAGTCCTAACATGAATGGGAAACTTTACGGTGATGTGGGTCAGAAAGATTTTGAAGCAGAATACGGAGCCAAAGATGAAAAGGCCCCCGATATCATGCCGCACTCTGACGCACGGACAGGTCATATTCGGTTTGAAATTGCTGAAGGCAACTGCATGTCAGCCGCAGGTTCCATAGGAAAGTTCTTCCATTACACGGGAATTCCTTTCTTCCCTGCTATGACCATCTATGATTTTTTCGTCAAACGAGCCCACGACCAATTTTACTACAATCTATATTGGCACTCCTCTTTTGCGACGATTGGAACCCCCAGTGGAATCACATTAGCACCCGAAGGGGCCCAACATTCTTGGAAATCTGACTTCCAAATTCCAAATTGCGTCACTTGGGAACCCTGTTTTGCAAAAGAACTGGAATGGATTTTGGCAGATGGATTACGAAGGCATTTCACCAAAGAAGACAAAAACCGTGAATCTCTTCTCATCCGATGCGTAACAAAAGGACTTACTCAAAAAGATTTTGTTGAGAGACTAAAGAAACAAAAAAGATTTGAAGCTTCAGATGAGGCTGAGATCATGGAATCGATAAGGCAGGATACACTTAAAGGCGGGTACGCTTTAGTAGATTATCGAGGCTATGAGGATTACACACCTGGCGATAACGTGATTCATGTTTTTTCTATGGGTGCTCTAGTAGCCGAAGCTCTCAAAGCTTCTGACCAACTTTACGAAAAAGGTGTTTACGCCAATGTGTTTGTGGTCACAAGTTCAGATCTACTTTTAAGTAACTTTGCCTACACCGATAATTACGATCACTTAAGAAATGGCTTAGGAATTTCCGGGGACATCTATCTCTCCAAGAACAAAGAAATCACGACAGAGTCTGCTTTTCTGGCACTACAGGGTGGCCGAATTCCGGTACTTTCCGTGCATGATGGTGAGCCCGGGCTTTTAGATAATATTGGTTCAATTGTTGGAACTCAACAAAAGTGCTTAGCGGTGAGAAAAACTTCAAAGTCGGGAACTACAGCCGACATTTTTCACCTTCACCATTTGGACTCCGATGGGATCGTTGAAAGCGCTTGGGAACTCCTTGAGGCGGTTTCTAAAGAAAGTTTTCATGTCGATCCAAGCATTATTTAGGCAGGGATAAAAAATGCAACAGGATTTTCCTTTCGGGAAAACATTAATTGTTTTAGGGGTGTTCTTGATTTCGATTGGGGTGTTTTTACTTTATGGAAAGGAAATCCCCTTCATAAACAAATTAGGTAAACTACCGGGAGACATCAAAATAAATAAGAATGGTTTCTCTTTCTATTTTCCTGTAACAACCTCTATTTTGGTTAGCGCTCTTTTGACTGTAATTTCACTGATTTTTCGCGGACTTTCAAAATAAGCGGCCGGCAAACTAAGAGCCTTCGATTCGCTCAGATTAAGTTTGGGCGCAAAACACGATACATTTCAATGAGCTCAAAACAAATGAGAATATCCCCCTTAATTTCAAAACCATATTTTATAAATTAATTGATGTAGGTAAGACTTTCGGGGGCAAAATAGGCTATTGGGTCGACAGCTTTTCCTTTTTCTCGAACTTCGAAGTATAAACTCGGTTTGTCACTAGCCCCAGTATCACCAACCGTTCCGATCGTCTCCCCTTGCTGTACTTTCGATCCAACGTCTTTAGTAATCTTGAAGAGGTGCGCGCTTAAAGTATAGACACCCTGTCCATGCTTCAGGATTGCGACATTTCCTAAACCACGAACCCATCCAGAATATTCTATGATCCCCGGAGCCACCGCACCCACTGGTGAATTGTGTTCAGCCTCAACCTCTATTCCTTTATGATAAATTACAGTCCCAAACTTTTGGTTGATGGTTTTACCAAATCCCTGGACAATCTTGCCCACAACCGGAAAAACAAAAGACTGTTTTTCATTCTCCTCATAAACAACTTTTTCTCCCTGGCTAGAATCAAATTGATTAAACAGATTGTTTAATTCTGCCGTGAGCCGTTTATATTCTTTTAGGGCCAATTGATAATAGTTTTGTTTTTTATTTATTCGAGCTAAAACTTGTCGCTTCTTCTCCAGAATAGAATTTAGAATTTGTTGTTGGTCTTTAAGTTCATCAAGCAACGCCTGCTGTTCTTTTTTAGACTCGTTGAGCTTTTTCTCGCTCTCTGCCAATCGATTAGCTCTTTCTTGAAGTTGTTGTGTTGCGATAGTGTGTGATCTTAAGGTTCTGTAAAGAACTCTTATTCTAGAAGTCAGCTGTCCTAAATCCTGGCCCGTGAAAACAAAGCGCAACATCCCTTCTTTCTTGATTCGATAGGCGACTTTCAAGAGAAGATACATTCTTCTTCGATGCAATTGTTCAAGCTCTTTTTGGCGATTATGCTCTAAAGACAAGTTTTCAAGAGCCATAGCTAGTTCTGTCTGGCTCATGGCGATGGAGCTCACTCGCTCGCGAACTTTATTTTGCTCTTCGTTGGTTCGATCAAGCTCTCCCAAGATATCCTTCTTCGTTGATTCCCTCGTTTCAAAATTATTTTTTTCTTTCTGAATGAAAGCTTTGAGCTTCTTTGCCTTGCCCGGTAAGGGGCTGCTTTTATTCTCTTCAACAGGTTGGGATATATTCGCAGCCAAAACCCCACCCCAAACACCAACACTGAGGGAAAAAATAATGAGTGCTTTAATCATTAGACCGTATCTTCTTGAAACCTTAAAAACACCGTGATCCCGCCCATAAGAGCCATGGTGATGCCAATGATATAGATAACAAGAATTTGTGCGATTGAAAGAAAACTCCAATTTGGAATCCCCAAATAAGCGGACCAATGAGCTGAGATAAAGCTTGCAAAAAAGGTTTTGGCAGTTAACAAAGCAACAACAGCCAAACTAGCCCCAAAAAAGCCCTCTATAATTCCCTCCCAAATGTAGGGAGTAATAATAAAGTTTCTATCAGCACCAATGAGATTAACAATTTCAATTTCAGTTCGGCGGGATTGATGGCGCATACCCATAAAGTTGGCTATGAGGAAACTACACCCCATAATCATCAAGCCCATCATAATTAGTCCAACGACCTTTAGAACCTGACTTATTTTTTTATATTGTGCCAACCAGTCATCAGAAAAATCGACCTCTGCAACTTCAGGAAATCTTGACACGATACCCTTCAATATTTGGATTTTTTCTGAAGGGAGATCTTTTTTTACTTCTAACTCCAAAACATCAGGGAACAACTCGCTCCCGGGTAAATTAGCACCGCCTGTAGAGCCCAAGAAGCTCTGAAGCTCCTCGACTACATTTGTTTTAGATTTAAAAGAAACCCTCTGAACATTCTCCAAGCTAAGAATACGTTCCATCAAGGCGTTAACTTGCTCCTGAGTTGTCTCTTCTTTTAAATAGGCGGTACCGGAGATTTGAGGACTTGTCTTTTCTGCCAATTTTTCGAAATTTCGATAGCAAAGGAAGAAACCTCCAATAATTATCAAAGCTACCGAAATGGTCATCATGCTTAAGAAGTGTAACCAAGGTTGTCGCTTAAAATCCGAAAAGCTATATCTAAACCCTTTGTATTTGCTCATCGTTTACACGTCCATTCGGTGGTCAGAAACAACTCTTCCTTTGTTTAAAGAAATCACTCGCGACGGGAATTCTTCCATCAGAGCTTTATCGTGAGTGGCAATCAAAACCGTAGTGCCCATTTCATTTATTTCTAAAAATAATTGCATGATTTCGCGAGCCGTCTCTGAATCTAAGTTTCCCGTTGGCTCATCTGCTAATAACAAAAAGGGCTTTCCAATAATTGATCGTGCAATCGCTACTCTTTGCTGTTCTCCGCCCGACAGTGTGAGTGGATAATCGCGCGCTCTATCGGCCAAACCGACCAATGACAAAACCCCTCTTACTCGATAATCCACTTCAGAAGGAGACATTTTTCGAATCTCAAGAGGCAAACTCACGTTGTCGTAGACGGTCAAATCCGGTAGCAATTTAAAATCTTGAAAAACAAAGCCCACTTCTCTCCGGTATTGGAAAACTTTACTTTTATGGAGAGATGAAAGATCGCGGTTATTCACAAGAATCGCACCTTCCGAGGCCCTTTCCATAGCGAAAAGCATTTTCAGCAACGTCGTTTTTCCCGCACCATTATTTCCTGTAATGTACGCAAATTCCCCTCGTTGCAACTCAAATGAAACGCTTTGAAGAGCATAACGATCGGTCGCATATCTTAGCCCAACTCGATTGAGACGAACCAAACTCGCCGACATAGATTTTCCTTTTTTAAAAATTTAAGAAGCAGGGAAAACAAAGGCCCAACACGGAGCCCCTCTAGCCTTTATTTTAGCCCTAAAGCCCAAAAACTCCTAACTTTCTTAGATTGCCGCGTGGCGCCAGACCCTAAAGAAGCTCGGGTAATATTCTAAGCGTTGCGTCTAAACTCAAAAAGGGCTACAACTTCCCTTTCTGTGGCGCCATAGCCAAGTGGTAAGGCAGAGGTCTGCAAAACCTCTATTCCTCGGTTCGAATCCGAGTGGCGCCTTTTTTAAAACTCTACCGATATTGCGTCTTTCGGTTCTTGCCAAGTTTTCTTAGCGTTTCATTTGATAATTCACCGGTTCTATTATCAATGAACAGATGATGTTTTAGGTCTAGCATTCCAAATGAACAGCATCAAAACTGCTCCCAAAACGGAAAAACCAATCATACTAGGCCCCCAAATC
>VGSE01000083.1 GCA_016875135.1 Deltaproteobacteria bacterium | reverse complement strand
AAGACTTTGGAACATATCTTCCGATCATGTAAACAGAAAGAAATAAAGTTGCCCAGCGAACAAGAGATCCATATCGAACTTTGGAACTGAAATTCAACTTTTGAACAAACGATCTCATGTGACAGTGTAGAGTTTTTTTAGACGGCTTTTTTAAGTTCCGATTCCTGTTTTGAGTTGGTGACGATTCGATTCAAAATATAGGGGGGTCTGCCTTTGAGTTGGGTGACTAATTTCCCTAAGTAGATTCCCAAAATTCCGAGTGCCAGGAGCTCTAGACCTCCAATAAAGAGTACGGATGCGATAAGGGTTTTCCATCCCATCGGCTCTGGAGTATTGATTAAAGATTTTCCAAATTGATACATCAAATAACAAAACGAGATCGACGTAAGGACAATTCCAAAATAAAAACTAAGGTAAAGCGGACGAACACTCGAACTTGTAATGCCAGATGCTGAGAGTTTTAGCATTTTGGCGAGAGTATATTTACTCTCTCCCGACTCTCTTAGCCCTTGATCATAACGAATGTAGGTAGTTTTAAATCCAACCCAGGGGATAATTCCCCGCCAAAACAGGTCGCTTTCATGAATGTTTCGACAGGCCGAAACTACTTTTTTGTCCAATAATCTGAAGTCGGCACTTCCGATTTGGATAGGAACATCTGAAAGAGAGTTCAAAAGAGTATAAAAAACTTTTGAAGAAAGTTTTTTTAAAATGGGAAGATGTTGAGCTGGATTTCTAGTTGAGATAACAACTTCGGATCCCTCTCTCCAATGGGTTAACATTTGCGAAATATATTCAGGGGGGTGTTCGAGGTCACAATCTAGAGTTATGACACAATCTCCGGTGGCATGGTCTAGCCCCGCTTTGATAGCCGCTTGATGTCCAAAGTTTCTTGAGAAAGAGAGTCCTTTGATGTTCGGATATCGTTGAGCTAATTGTTCAATAGCTTTAAGCGTTCCATCGACGCTTCCATCATCGACAAAAATAATCTCGGACTTTTCATCTTTAAGAATCTGAGAAATTTTTTCAAAGACCGTTTCTACGTTGGATTCTTCGTTGAAGACTGGAATAACAATGGAAATTAAAGAGTCTTTCATAGTTCAATAAGAGTCTCTTTTTCTTATCGTCGAATTAAATGGCTTTCTTAAGCGTTTTCAAATGTTTAAATTGATTTAACTCAGAGAGACGTGGGGATTAAGAGCCGACAGGATTTTGGTTTACTGCAAGGTAAATCGAATCGGCAAATTGGTCGGGTCGATAATGGGATAACACTCTGTGTTGTGCGTTTTTGGCCAACTGGGCTAAGAAATCTCGGTTTTCAAGAACTTGTCGAACCCAATTAACTGCAGAATGGAGATCTCCTACCGGATAAATTAAACCTGTTTTTTCTTGTTCGACTAAGTCATTCGCAACGCCACACGAGTCGCTTACTAAAGCGGGAAGTCCGCAGCTGAAAGCTTCGTTGACTACCAAACCCCAGGTTTCAAATTGGGACGGTACGACTAGGAGGTCTGCCGCAAAATACCAATCTCGGGTTTGAATTTGGTTTTGAAAGCCCATCCAGTGCAATCGGGGTAAGTTTTCGCTTCTCAATTTTAAATCTTTTTCAAGAGGGCCGGAGCCTATCATGACGGTGTGAACTTGAGAGTTCGCAAGAAGTATTTCATGAAGACTGAGTAAATCTTGAGGGCGCTTTCTTTCAAAAAGTCTACCGACGAAAAGAAGGAGAAAATCTGTTTCTTTAATGCCCAAGCTTTTTCTGAGTTCGGATCGTTTTGTGGAAGCATAAGGCTCTTCTCGATGAAAAAAATGAGTATCGATACAGTATTTAGCCGGGACGATTTTTGAAGCAGGGATGTTTTTAGAAAGATAAAAATTTTTCGTTTTCTCGCCAATAGAAATAAAAGTTTTTACCCCCTTTAGAAAGAAGTTCTGCAAAGGAGTTGTTAAGCATTTTCTAAAAAGAGAACTGTGCGAAGTGAAAGTTTCTCCGACAAAGATCAGATCTATTTTGAATCGGGTACACAGGTATCTTAGGATCCAATGCTCTTTTAAATAGTAACCATAAACAAGAATTGACTGGGGCTTTTCCCGAGTTAGGGTGTCTTTTAGTTTTTGATAGGTCTTCCACAAAGAGAGCTGATCGGTATACAATGTTTCATTGGGATAGCCTGAGGTTAAGTTGACGCCCCAAGACAGAGATTTCGCCTTTCCCACTTCATGAAACCACCACTTGCTGCCGTCAAATTGAGAGTTAAAAAATACGACTTTAGCTAAGGGGAGCTTTTTAGTCAGTTCGCGAAAGACAGGGGCTCTATATTGAATAGGATGGGTATCAAAAATTAGAAGTTTTGAAGGGATTGCCATGGGAGTATTAAAGTATCTTACCTCCTTCTCGACAAAGTGCCACTGGGTTTGTACACTTTAGCCCATGAATTCTATTCAGACCGCTAATGTAGTTTTGATTCTTTTAGGAGTTGTTTTGATTCTGTCCGGGCCTTACATTCTGTACCGAACAGTTTTTGGAGTGGTTCAACGGCGTCGCGAAGATCCTGGGGCCAGTCGTCAACCTTTTAGCAATTTTCTAAATATAGTTATTGGGGTTTTGTTTTTTGTGGCAGGCATTTTGTTTGTCATGAATAATTTACGCGGAAACCCATTTCAGTAAGCTTAATACAACTTATTGAAAACATTAACTAAACCGGATCAGTCTTTTGAGTCTAAAGTCTATTTTAATAGGCGAAAAACTAGGGTTTAACTCATTGTAAATTCAATGTTTTTCCTTCTTGGCGACGGGAATGGCGAGTGGTAGAAATTGGGTTAAGGTCGTCTATAAAGTGGGAGTCTTATCATGTCAGTAGGCTTAACATTAATTGGAGCAATATTCGCAACGGTTGGGTTTTTTGCTACAGTTTACGGATCGGTTATTTTGTTTACGGAAGGGCGTCGAGCAAAAGCAAAACCCCGTCTTGGTTTGGCCCCGGGAGTGGGCCCTGGAACTCTAAGTGTTTGGGTGAATTGGGATCCGAGTTTGTTTAACCTTAAAATCTACCGGTTGCGAATTTCTCATGTGAGCCCTGAAAACAAAGCCAAAGAAGGCACTTTCACGGTAACTTTCGAAAACCCTCAAACCGAGCCATTTATTCAGCCTATCGAAATGCCAGGTGCGTTTCGAGAGATGTTGGAGCGAGAGACTTCAGAGCGGTCCTTATTTACTTTTGAATTTAGAACTGTCGATGAAATGTCTCTGTTTTTAAATTGCCACTTGAAAAAGGCCAAGAAAATCTACCAAGGTTTAAAGACAAAAAGGCCCCAAATTAGTCATGTTTTACCCTTGATGGCTCAAGATGCGGCCACGGTTTTCTCCCTGGATTTTGAAGAATTACAAGCTAGAAAAAAGAGAATGAAAGATCTTGAAGCTGCTGCGAAAGCTAAAGCGGCTAAAGCTGCTGCCGCCAAACCAGCTCCTGCTCCTGCAGCTGCTCCAATTAAACCGGCTCCTGCTCCCGCGGCTCCCCAAGCTAAAGTGGAAGCTGCTGTTGAAGCGAAAGTTAGCCCGCCCCCTAAAGTTGAGGATAAGGCTGCCCCCGTTCCAGTCGCTGCCGAAGCTAGGCCCGTCGACAAGGCAGCAGTTGAGGACAAACCTAACGGTGCGAAACCTGATCCTGCTAAGTCGGGAGCGACAGCTCGATCAGTAAGAGACGTGGTCTCTGAGAGTAACAAAAATCGACCGGAGTAAGAGAGGGGTTTATGACAGAAAAAGGGGAAGGGTTTACGATGGACAATAAAAAAGAAGGAGCTCCTGCGGACATTGATTTTTCTACTCTTATCTACTCCTTTGCGACGGGAGCGTTGATTTCTATGGGGTTGGCTCCAGATCCTCAAACCAAGAAAGTTCAGAAAAATTTACCTATGGCTAAGCAGAATATTGAAATTCTGACTATGCTTCAGACAAAAACAAAAGGGAATTTGACTGAGGATGAAGCTAAGTTTTTAGAAAATATTTTAACCGAAGTTAGACTTAGATATGTCGAGGCTACTCGTTAAAAAGCAAACCCAACGTCGACAACTAGAGACGGAACAAATCCGCTGAATGACATGCCAGTTTGAGTGCTAGCAAAAATATACTGAGCTCCCGCACCAAAACCGAAATTTAAGTGATTATTTTTAAAAAGTCGTCGGCCGAGCATGGCCGAAACAGCAGGGACTACGTTACCGTCCTCTTTGCCGTTGAATTGATAAGTAAGCCCATAAATTCCCAAACCCACTTTACCCCAATAGCCGACTAGAGGTCCTTCGGAATAATAGTGGTAATTAACAAAACACCCCGTTCCTTTTAGGGCTCCATCACTAACGGAGTAGTTCATGAAGATGGGCATGACTCCAATAGCGGAGTGATCAGAGAAGGTCTGCTGGTATTCCAATGTTGGAAATAATAAATTGAACCCTCCAGTAATGTTACTTTCAGGCATAAACGGTCCGGCTAACTTTAAACGTTCATAAACCTTACCGCTGATTTTGTTTCCACCAAATTCCTGATTGTTTTTTAAGGCGGAAGCAATTTCACGAATGCCTTGGCTTGGGCTTTTTTCAACTAAGCGAACGGAATCTCCCTTTTGGGGACGGGGATAATTAAAAGTTAGTTGAAGATATTCACTTTCAGAGTCATCCGCTGTTTCCGATTTGACTTCCTCTGTTTGCTGTAAGAGCTGAACAGTAGCAAGCTCTTCATCAACTGCAATGACGACACCGCAGGCAATATCTTTGTTTTCTTGGGTCACGCAAATACTGTCATCAACAGACCAAAAGGCCGAATTATCATGCGTTATTTTCAGAGTTTTATTTTTGGTGTTTACTGAGATGACTTCGGAATAAATATGGGAAGGAGTTTGAGCTTTAACCTCAAACCCTCCCAGAAATAATAAAAGTAGAGTTAAGCCCTTTTTCATACTCTACTTATCGAGCAAAAATGGGGTTTGTTTGAGGATTTAGGTTAAATTTAATAGCTTTTGAGCCTCTTGTGGACTCGCAATGTCACGACCGACTTCTTTGGCTATTCGCGTTATCCTGGAAATAAGTTGAGCGTTGCTCGACGCAAGTTTCCCTTTTTCATAATAAATATTGTCTTCGAGACCGACTCGAACGTTACCACCCATCAAGAGCGCATGAACCGCCAAAGGGGTTTCAAACCGCCCAATTCCCGCAACGCCCCACGTTGAATCTTTGGGTAGGCGCTCAACTAAAAACACGAGTCCTGAAACTTCTCCTGACAAGGCTCCCGGAACGCCTAGCACAAACTGACAGTGGTAAGGAGGTTCAACTAATCCCTCTTTGATCAATTTTTTTAAATTATCAATGTGTCCGGCGTCGTAGATTTCAAATTCAGGAATTACTTTGTATTTTTTAAATGCTGCAGCCAGGGCTCTCATCTCTTCAAACGTGTTAACAAAAATATCCTCTCCGAAATTCATTGTTCCTAGGTTAAACGATGCCATCTGTGGTTTTAGAGCGAGCGATGCAATTCGATTCTCCATTTTTTCGCCGACAGCTCCACCGGTTGAAAATTGGATGATGGGAGAAGTTTGGCAGGCTTTGGTGATTGCATTCACCGAGCGTTGAAAATGTTCTAACTTTTGGCTTGGATTTCCTTGATCGTCTCTGACATGGAGGTGAATGATCGAAGCTCCCGCCTCCACCGATTCTTTAGCGGCTAGTCCCTGCTCCTCAGCGGTAATGGGTAAAGCTGGGCAAAGTGTTTTGTTAAGTTCGGCACCAGTGATCGCTGCTGTGATAATGAGTTTGTCCATGGTTCAACTTTACACGACCTTTAGGAGCGGGTCATGCTTTCTACATGTTTTTGAAAAATAGAGTTTAAAGCTTCCTGCACTTGAGATTTTTCTCCTAAGTGTTCAAGGGTAAGGCTTAAGCTTTCAATGGTCGACAAGCATTCGGGCCTTGGTTGTTTGCGCAGAGTGCCCCAATTAGAGGGTATTTCCGGATTTAACACAATTCGCTTTAATTTCAGTAACCACGGGTTTCTCCACCAGAGCGTTTTAGATTGCTTCCAGTTGCCGTCCAAAATAACCACACCCGTAATTAACGAAGGATCAAAGGATAGGCCTTTCTGAGTCACTACTTGAAAAGGGACTTTGGCAAGCTTCTCGCTATTTTTTAAAGTACCCAAAAACAATACCGCCCACTCTTTAGCCTCTGTCTCTTTTCCCCAAGCTGCCGAAAGTGACCGCCAATTGAGGCCAACCCGATGGACCGCATTTTTCAAGGTCATTGAAGCTAAGCGGGCACTGGTAAGCGGGTTTCTTGCTTCTTGGGGATGTTGCAAAATCAGAACCTTAGTTTGAGTCGGAAGATGTTGAATTTCCGAGCAAAGACACAAATCTTTAGCTCTCCAGCAGTTCGGACATTTGGGGTTGTTAGGGGCCTTTTCCATAGATTTTGACGGCTTAATAGCACGAAAAAAGGGGAGAAACCTAGCGATAATTTAACTTAATTGGGGAACTTTGTGATATACAATGCCGTTTTATTTAGGGCACTTAAGGGATTTATGCGAACGAACGATAAAATTCGAAATATTGCGATTATTGCTCACGTTGACCACGGTAAAACCACTTTGGTGGATGGGATGCTTTGGCAAAGCGGGACTTTCAGGCAGAACCAAATGGTAGCCGAAAGAGCCATGGACAGCATTGATATAGAGAGGGAGCGGGGGATTACTTTAGTCGCTAAGAATTGCAGTATTAATTATAAAGGTGTGAGAATTAACATCGTGGATACCCCAGGCCATGCCGATTTCGGAGGGGAAGTTGAGAGAGGCCTGCAAATGGTGGACGGAGCTCTCTTATTGGTAGATGCGGCTGAAGGTCCGCTTCCTCAGACTCGATTTGTTTTGAAACATGCTTTGGAGATGGATCACAAGATTATGGTGGTCATCAATAAAATCGATCGTCCTGACGCAAGACCGACAGAAGTCTTAGACGAAATTTACAATCTTTTTCTCGATCTTAATGTGAAAGATCATCAATTTGATTTCCCGATAGTTTATACAAACGCACGAAAGCGGATCGCCGTAAGTTCTCCTGAGCAAATGGAAGAAGGTAAAGATCTTACTTTACTCTTTGATAAGATCATCGAATATTTCCCGGGTCCCAAAGTAGAAGATGACGGGCTAAGAATGCTCATTTCAAACACGAGTTATAGTGAGTATTTGGGCCGTTTAGCCGCAGGAAAGATCCACTCCGGAAAAATTCAAGTAGGAGACAAAGTCGTCCTATCTCAAGACAAAGGGCTTTCGTCAGAAACAAAAATCACCGCTCTTTTTGCTTATGAGGGGCTTCAAACGACCGCTATCGAGAGGGCCGAAGCGGGCGATATTGTTGTAGTTGCTGGGATAGAGGAGCTTAAAATCGGAGATTCGATTTGTGAACCGATAAGTCCAAAGCCTTTACCAAGAATCCAAATCGAACAGCCCACTATTTCAATCGAGCTCATCGTGAATAACTCTCCATTCGCCGGTAAAGATGGTAATCGGCTTACCTCACGAGTTTTATGGGATCGGATGGAAAGAGAGTTAAGAACCAACGTCTCTTTGCAAGCTGAAAAGACTCAGTCTTCCGATACAATTCTTCTTCGAGGAAGAGGCGAACTGCAGTTTGCGGTTTTAGCGGAGCAGATGAGACGTGAAGGTTATGAGTTTATGTTGGGGCGACCGAAAGTGATCACGCAGGAAAACAATGGACAATTGGAAGAGCCGCTCGAACATGTGGTAATGGATGTACCTGAAACCTGCGTTGGGATCATCACGGAACGACTAGGAACTCGCAAAGGGGAAATGACCAACTTGCAAAAAATGGGAGCCGATCGTGTTCGGTTGGAGTTTGACATTGCTTCAAGAGGATTGATTGGGTATCGCTCGGAGTTTCTTAACGATACTCGAGGAACCGGATTAATGAGTTCTTACTTTGCTGGCTATGTTCCTTTTAAAGGACATATCATCGATCGAATTAACGGAGCCATGGTGGCCGACCGACCCGGAAAGACAACTCCTTATGCTTTATTTAATTTAGAGCCCCGTGGCAAATTAATGGTGGCTCCTGGGGTAGAAGTGTACGAAGGCATGGTGGTCGGTCTTAATAGTAAGCAGAATGATATCAATATTAACGTGTGTCGGGAGAAGAAGTTAACTAACATTCGTGCCGCAGGCAGTGATGAGAATATCATTTTGACTCCCGTGCAACCGCTCACTTTAGAAGGGTCTATTGCTTGGATTGCTGATGATGAAGTAGTTGAAGTGACACCCAATCATATTCGGATCCGAAAAAGAATCTTAGATCAAAATAAGCGGTCCATTATCCGAGCTCCCCGGGAAGAGGAAGAAGATAACGCTTAGCAAAAGGTAACCTTGGTCCTCTATAAGTCTGTGCAATTTAAGAAAAAATATATCGGACCAGTTTCTTAAAAAGTCCACTAAAAGGGAGTCGGTATTTAGTCTTCGCTGGGCGCCTTGAGTATTGCTTCCTGAGAAACGGAACCCTATACTTAGAGTTTCAGAATCTCGAATCTTTAATTATCTAGGAATCCTATGTCTCAAAATCACGATCTTAAAAGTCTAGTGGGTCAACTTTTTATGGTGGGCTTTGAGGGTTTTTCAGTGCCCGCCGATTTTAAACAGGCCGTTCAAAAACAAAGCCTTGGCGGAACGATCTATTTTAAACGAAATGTGCAATCTCCAGCCCAATTGGCCGAACTTTCCAATGAACTTCAGTTTCAATGCCGCTCTAGTTCTAGCCCCTTTTTGTTTGTCGGTATTGATCATGAGGGTGGAAAAGTTAATCGTTTGGTTAATTCCTTTACTCAGTTTCCGGCGATTGAAAATTTAGGAGAGATTAATTCCCCTAAAATGGGATTCCAGTTTGGGGCACTTCTGGCAAAAGAAATTAAAGCTGTTGGCATTAATGTGAACTTTGCTCCTGTGGTCGATGTGAACACCAATCCTGAAAACCCGGTCATGAAAGGAAGAATGTTTTCTTCGGACCCCGAAGTCTGCGCCAAATTAGGTTCGGCGATTTGTCGTGGAATTCAAAAAATGGGAGTGGCTTCGGTTGCAAAACACTTTCCCGGTCACGGAGACACTCAAGTAGACTCTCACTTTGAGCTTCCTCGTATCGATAGAACGACAGCAGAGCTAGACAAAGTGGAGTTGGTGCCTTTTAAGCGGATGGTAAGAAGTCGAGTTGAAGGCATTATGACGGCTCATATTCTAAATTCGGCTATCGATCCCGATTATCCGGCTACGCTTTCAGAAAAAACCATACAGCCTCTACTAAGACAGGGGATGCGATATTCGAGATTGATTTTTAGCGATGATATGGAAATGAAAGCGATCACAGACCATTATGGAGCCGAGGAAGCCGCGGTTCTGGCAGTCAAAGCTGGATGTGATGTGCTGATTTATCGCGGAGATAATGGAATACCATTAGGAGCTATGGAGGCGATCATAAAAGCCGTTGAGAGTAAAAAAATAAGTCGAGCACAGATTGAGGCCTCGGTTGAGAGGGTTTTAAATTGTAAAAAAGCTTATGCGGTTCAAAGTGAGCCGATTGATGTCACCCAAGTCGGAGGATTTATCGGAATTCCGGAGCATGTCAAATTTGCAGAAGCGGTTCAAAATAAGGAGAAGCTCGTCGATTTAGGGATTGAAGACCAGGAGTGACTCATCGGAATTTGGTTGTCTTGAAGATGTAGGTATTTTAAGTTACGGGCACTGAAAGTCTTTCTGTTCTGAGAGGCAAGTATTGTTGAAGTTGTCCCATCTTTCGCATCGAGTTTGAATCAGACAATTTTGAGCAAAATACTCGCATTGAGTTTCATAGAGGCAGATCTCTTGGAAAGAATCCCAATATTGACACGTCTGCTGACAGCTAGGAGCTGGAAGCCAGGGATTTGAATTGTGGCATTGGGTTGTTTTGCCTTCGTAGCGGCAGTTTTGACTAAAGTTATCCCATTTATCGCAACGAATTTGAATAACACATCCATTGCCTTCAAATTGGCATTTGGTGCGATAAAGGCAGGCTTGTGCGAAATGATCAAAAACCTGGCAGTTTTCTTTGCAGCTTAATGACCGGTTATCGGAAAAAAGGTTAAAAGATAAAATGAAAGCGATCCAGAGCTTGAGTTTCATGGTGTACTCCTTATTCCAGAATCAAGAGTCGGTAGTTTAACATGAAAAACAATAAATTATACTGCAAAACAAAACCAATGCGCAGTGCCAATTGGGATGAAATAGGTTTCGTGGTTGAGAAGAGTTCGTTAGAATCAATTGGATGATTAAAGATAACAGATCTCATTACCCAACGTTAGATGGAGTGCGTGGGCTCGCTATCCTTTTGGTTATTTTATTTCACTCTTCTTATATTCCGCGACTTCACTGGATTGATAAATTATGGCATGGAATTAGTTATTCAGGTTGGTTTGGCGTGGATCTGTTTTTTGTCTTATCAGGATTTTTAATTACTGAGATTTTGATTCGAGAAAAAAACTCCGAAGGTTTTTTTATCAATTTTTATGCTAGACGCTTTTTGCGAATTTTCCCTCTGTATTACCTATTTTTAGTCCTCTCATTTTTTGTTTTGCCTCAACCCGTTCAGTCAGGCTTTGCTTATTGGATATTTCTATCGAACGTTATCATAGGTCGCTTGGGTTTTTATCAATCGCCGGTTCTTGATGTGACTTGGTCTCTTTCTGTTGAAGAGCAGTTTTATTTAATATGGCCTTTTTTGATTTTTATGTTTGAGGCAAAAAAAATGGTGAAGCTTTGCCAATTTATTTTTGTATTTGCACTATGTTTTCGAGTTTGGAATTATTTTTCGAGCACAAGTGTCTTAATGAATTATGTGTTGTTACCCACACGCATGGACAGTCTGTGTGCAGGAGCTTGGTTGGCTTTTTCAAAAAATACGTTGACATCAAGTTTTTGCAAAAAAGCCCTTTCAATTGCGGTCTTATTTGGAGCAATAGTGTTTTGCGTGGATGTAAGTCATGCCGCTCCTTTGATGCAAACTTTAGGGTTTTCATTTAATGCATTGGCAGCTCTATTTTTGATTACACTTCTCTTAAAGGAAGAGAGATTTTTTTTGAAACCAGTTTTTCAGAATGTTGGGTTGAGAACTTTGGGAAAATATAGTTATGGAATGTACCTTTTTCATGTGCCTGTGATTAGGTGGGTTTTTTATTGGAGTGAACCTATTTGGATGGCAGCGGTAAAAAAAATAGGTTTAGGGTTTCCAGTCCAAGTTCTTTTCCATTTAGTAGCTGTCTTTAGTACGTTGGCCGTCGCTTTTGTTAGTTATCAACTGTATGAAAAACATTTTTTAAAGTTGAAAAGGTCCTTTGTTTCGATGCCGAGCTTAATGAAGGAGTAAGAAATTACAGTCGTTGTTTGTTTCCCAATAAGCTGCTCATTCAACCAATCAGAGTTTGTATTACTTAGAGCTGTCTTTAAATCAAAGCTTTGTTGAGCTAAACACCCCTAAAAAAACAGGGCTCAAGTTGTCGTTTAAAAGCTGCCCACAAAAATGCAGCAACCCCAACATCAAAGAGATAATAAATAAGTTGTCCGGTCCTACTTCTATACGAAAGAATTGCTTACTCGAAGTGTCGTATTTATTGGTTATAGGTTGGTACCTGCGGCTCATCTTATGGTTCGCTGACTTCGTGTCTAACAAGTTGAGTAAATCATCAAAGGACATAATGGTGGACCGGATGGGGATCGAACCCACGACCCTCAGACTGCCAGCCTGATGCTCTCCCAGCTGAGCTACCGGCCCACATGTGTTAAGCAGAAGTTACAGGGAATATCAGAGCTCATTTAGCAAAG
>VGSE01000082.1 GCA_016875135.1 Deltaproteobacteria bacterium | reverse complement strand
TCCACCGCCACCATCGCGTCCGCCACGTCCGCCACCGCCAAATCTTCTTCCACCGCCTCCGCCCCCACCGCCACCATCGCGTCCGCCTCGTCCGCCACCGCCAAATCTTCTTCCGCCGCCTCCGCCTAATCCTTCGGGCCGCTCTTTGGCTTCATCTACGGTGATAGGCCGCCCTTTCAAATCGAACCCCTTCATTCGGTCAATCGCATGGGTTGCCTCATCATCATTGGGCATTTCCACAAACCCAAACCCCTTAGACCTTCCTGAGAATTTATCCTTCACAATTCGAGCCCCTGAAACTTGACCGCACTGACTAAACAGTTGGGAAAGCTCGTCTTCTGTAACTTCGTAATTCAAGTTACCCACATAGAGTTTTTTAGCCATGAAATTATCCTCTCCTCATTATTAACAAATGGAAAAAGCAAAGATTAAGCCTGCGTTTTTGTCTGTTTAGGGCAAGCATACGGAGTTTCTAAGGAAGGAAAATAAAGGTTCCTTGAAGCTATCGATTCGCCTTTTCACGGTTGGATGCTCAAATACTCGGTTTCTATATAGTATCCCACGGGTCTCTGGGGCGATCAAGATGCGTAAAATGATGTCCCGAAATCTTGCTTTGTCATTTTGTCACAATGTAGGTATAAACAGCTTTCTATTGGCTGTGCCTGTTGAAACTATAATAAGGAAATCTAAGACCCATGGCGATGCGTTATATTATAAGAAGAAAAAACAGTAATGACCTCACCGACATCCGTCGCGAAATTTCCAACTTAGATTCTCAACTCAACAAAGCAGGGGATGGCTTAAAAAGAGCTGTCGAAGTTTCCTTTAGCCCTTTGCGTTCAGCTGTTTATCAGTTTTCAGCAACAAAGGTCGGCACCAATTGGGAGTGGGTGTGCCCCTGTATTGAATTAGTAGCAGAAAATGAAGAAGGCCTCTTTACGCTGCTTGAAAAGTTCAACGTAGAGAAGCCCTCGCATCTTTTAGAATAATTTTTTAGTTCTGACTACTTGGTGTAGACCTTAGTCATTTTATCTCCAACGGCAAGTTTCTTAACTGTCTCCATCCCTTTCACTACTTGACCAAAAACCGTGTAGTTATTGTCTAAGTGGGGATGAGCTCCCAAAGAAATATAAAATTGACTATCGGCCGAGTTAGGATCCATGGCCCTTGCCATTGCCAAAGTCCCTTCAACATGTTTATGAGAATTAAACTCTGCAGGAAGATTTTGTCCCGACCCACCAGTTCCGTTCCCCTTGGGATCACCGCCCTGAACAACAAATCCGGGAACAACACGGTGGAAAGTTAATCCGTTATAAAAGCCCTTACCAGCCAATTCCAATATTCGCGCAACTGTCTTGGGTGCTTCTTTTGGATATAGCTCCGCTTCAATGGTTCCCTGATTAGTTTCAATCACTAACATTTTTACTCCTTTTTTTTCGTCCTTCTTTTTGGGCGCTGCCTGTGTGGCGACCGCCCCAAAGACAAAGATTCCGATAATTGATAGTAACGTTTTCTTTAACATTTTTAAGGCCTCCCAACCTAATAATTCAACTTTAATAACACAAATTTAATTTAAAACCCGAGTAAAGTCGTCAATCAAATCTTGGGTGTCTTCTAAACCAATCGACACTCGTACCAAAGTGTCTTTGATCCCCAACTTTTCCCGATCGCCTTTAGATAAACTGGAGTGAGAAGCTGTGGCTGGTCTGACATAAAGGCTTTCCACCCCTCCCAAGCTCGGCGCCAAGAAAGGGATTTTTAATCGTTTGAGAGCTGTATCAGCCTCCACAGCATCTCCAGCAAACTCAAAAGACAGCATTCCTCCAAAACCTCGGAACCATTCTCTCGACCTTAGATGGTCAGGATGGGACCTTAAACCGGGATAAATAACTCTAGCCACCTTTGAACACTTTTCTAAAGCGCCCGACACTTTCAACGCCGACTCATTCTGATAACGCACTCTAGCACCCAAAGTCTTCATCCCTCGATGCAACAGAAAACAGGCATGAGGATCTAAACACCCCCCCAAATGATTAAACAAGGGCGTTACTTTCTTTATCAAATCCTTACGAGAAACCATCGCTCCGGCAACCACATCGGAATGCCCGTTTAAATATTTGGTCGCACTGTGAAGAGCAACGTCAAACCCAAAAGGAATTGGATTAAAATTTACCGGCGAAGGAAATGTGTTGTCGATCATTGAAATCAAACCGTTCCCTTGAGCAAACCTTACAACCTCTTTGAGATCAGGAACTCTTAAAAGGGGATTAGAAATCGATTCGACATAAATCGCTCGAGTGTTTTTCTTCAATAGCATAGGAAGCTTGTTAATATCTTCTAAGGGAAAAAAGGTAACCTCTCTTCCCATTTTTGGAAAAAACTCTTTTAGAAAGTGATACGTGCCACCATAGAGATTGTCCTGAGCAAGAACGTGCTCACCGAAACCAATCAAACCCAATAGCGCCGAAGAGATCGATGCCATACCAGAGCTGCTGACTAGCGCAGCTTCAGCCATCTCTATTTGAGCAATTTTTTCGTGAATCGCTAAGTGATTGGGCGTATTGTTTAGCCGTACGTATTTGATGTCATTATAGTTAATCTCTCCAGATTGACTCTCCCCAATCTCATAAGTGCTGCTTTGAAATATGGGCATCGTAACCGCTTTTTCAATGAGGGGCGAAGGTTCCCCCCCGTGGATTAATTTGGTATCAAATTTAAGGTTTTTTGTTTCCATCTTTTTCTCTCTTTTTTATTTGGGGTTAGCCGCAGAATCAGGGACAGTTATTATGAGTTCGTCTTCTGTTTCTGCTAAAGACAAAGCGTCTAACCTAGCGCCGAGACATGGCCCCCCGACGCAATATCCTGTTTCAATTTCATACATGGCCCCATGCATGTGGCATTGAAGAAAAGCCTTATCAAAAGTGAAAAAATTATCGTCGTTAAGATCAAGCGTTATAGGCAAGTGTTTACAAACATTCAAATAGGCAAAAAACAAATCGTTTTTTTTAACAACGAAGCCTTTAACCACCTTCCCTCGGATTTTGACCGAGAAACCCTTTGCGGTATGATCTTCAAACCTTTTCTTTTGAATCTTAACGATCATGCTTCTCTAGGCCGAAATTTCCACGTAAACCACCGTCACATTATCTGAATGTTCAACCATGCTGGCCTCATCACACAACAGTTCAACCAACTTTTGCGGTGTCGTCAGATTTTCTCTTATCAAGGTAACGATTCTCATGTCGTTCATTTGCTTGAAAAGACCATCACTCGCTATCAAAAAGCGCTGCCCGGACGCCACCGTGAGAGTTTCTTGAGAGATGCGAAGAGGGTGAATGTCTGAATCCAAGCCAAGATAAGAATTCAGTACACTTGCTTTTATGTGGTCATCGTAGAACTCTTGATCCTCGGTCATTTGTCTTAGCACTTGGCCATCAAAAAAATAGACTCGAGAATCTCCAACATGACAAATGGTAGCTTTATCCTCATTTATTTCAACACAGCTAAGAGTCGTTCCCATCAAGGCCCCGCCCAAAGTCTCATTAGCTTCATTTAAAATTTCTTCTTGAAGCACTTTGAAGATGTCCCTTAAGGAATCCCTCTCTTGGCAATGAGTTCTTAAGCCGTCAACAGCCATCTTAGAGGCAACTTCTCCTTTTAAGCCACCACCAATACCGTCGGCAACGGCATACAACCCCAAGCTGTCATCAGAAAGATAGGAATCTTCGTTCTGCTCCCTATCCCCAACCACGCTGTGATAATATCCTGTTGTTTTCAAGCTTTTCTCCTATCTCATCTTAAGGACCCTTATTTTAATCTTATTTCCATATCCTGAAAGCACTGAATTTGGCAGGACCGTTTTTCCCAATCGATGTCTCCCTCGCAAACTAGAACCTTACAGGTTCCACAGATACCCATCCCCTTACAGTTGAGCTGGACAAACTTTTTTTCATATGGGTTAGCGCCTATAGACATTAAAGCCTCCCTAAGATTTGCCCCCAATTCAATCCAGTGCTCGCTCTTTTTTCCAAAACGATCCCACAAAACCAGTTTTAATTTCTCTTCATTCATTTAAAAATCCTTACCGCTTGTTTTATCTTGAAACTCAAATGGGTTCAAAAAAAAACTGCTGTCTAGCGACTCAACAAAAAACAGTCTAAAGCGCTGATATTATGTCACTATTTTTCGGCGGGCTTTTGAGTGTATACTTCTTGTCTATTGAAATTGCTTTTGTATTCAAGCTACAATTCTAAGTGTGATGTTGTCGTAGGAATACGAAAACAATCACTCAAACGGAATCGAGATAGATGTTTGGGGGCGGCAAACTACCCGAAATGACAAACCCCCGAAACCAGAATCCTCTTGCTAAGCAACCCCTCGCTTAGCCGTTAATTTTGGTCTTTTGCCGCCCCCAAAACTATTTTGGCTTGATCCTTTCCCGTAATATCGTTATTAACCCTTCGAAATGAAACCCTTTGAACATTGGCTCAGCCTAGATCTTTCCTCCTCTAAAGGAACTTTAGCTATCCATCAAGTTACCAAAGGAACAAAATCGATTCTACTGTCTTCCCATACCCTCACTGAGAACGGCAACCACTCAGAGCGCTTTATTCCTCAGCTAGAAAAATGCTTAAACGCCCTCTCTCTTTCTGTTAGTGATTTGGATCGTTACATCACCAGCTCAGGCCCCGGATCTTTCACAGGACTTAGAATTGCTTTGGCCTCTCTTAAGGCCCTAGCCTATGTCAAAACCGCTCCCATTGACATATTAAGCGGCTCGGAATCTAGGGGGCTTGCCTGGCTGAACAAAAACCCCGACACTCAGACCAAAGAGCTCTTTGTGATCACTTCAATAACAGCTGATAGATTTGTGGCGGGGAAATTTATACGAGACGCCTCAGACCAACTACACTTTGTCGAGGACTCCAACCACACCGATTGGACCTTTATCTCTCACCCTCAAAAAACTACGCTTATTTTGGATGAAAAAACCAATGAGATCGCTCTTGCCAATCTTCAATTAGAGGCGATTGAAAAGCTTCCTGCCCATGCAGATCAATTGGGAGCCTCTCTTACCCGGGCTAAAACCCGTAAAACTTTTCAAACAATTAGCGAATGGGTAAATGCGACCCCCAACTATTTTGGAAGCACTCGCTTCTAAAATTACTTTCTTCTTCTATTAGCCCAGACAGCCAAACCAGAACCAAACATCATCATTGGGGCAATCACAATAGAAGCTAAATTGATGTATCTCATTCTAGTTTCTGTAACATCAAACTCACTTGTGTCTGTTGGTCTTGGTCGGATAGAGATCAGATCCTCTTCATGTGCCAACCAACTCAACATGTTTTGAAAAAGATCAGCATTGATCCCAAAACGCCTCCCGCTGTTTGAAGCAAAGTCAGAATCCCCAACTACAATCAACCTAAACTCCGCTTCCTTTTTCGGCTCAGGTTTGTTTGCTTCCGGAGTAGTTTCCCCGTTTTTCTTGGGCTCAGCCTCTTTAGAGCTTGCTTTGCCTGTAATGCTCACCGCCAGAGAAAGAGGCCCTTTTCTATCAGTCCTGGGATTAGGTTTAACCTGATTATCCTTAAGATCGGATTCAAAACTCTTTGCACTAGTAGAAAATAGACTTGTTACAGTCAAACCATTCTGCTTGTCCTCAGCCTTCTCTATAGGAGTGGCGATCGGAAATAAGCTAATCTGTTTAGACTCTTTGGTTATTTCGCTTTCTTTGTTATAGCTAGTAACGATAGGTGTTAGAGGATTTCCCCCCGCTAATTGCTGCAAAGGGTTTAATTCAACTACCGTTTTTTTCGGATTGTAAATCGCGCCATATTTTGCCAGTAATGCTTTCAGGGTCAGCGTAGAAGTGGGTTCTACCAAAACCAGAAACTTTCCACCTTTCGCCAAGTAACTCTCAATTGCTTTGATCTCAATCTCCAAAAGATCGGATCGGGGCGCAGCCAAAACAACAATGTCAGCATCTGCGGGAATTATCCCCTTTTCAACCAAAACCAGCTCTTCGACTTTGTATCGTCCGCTCTCTAATTGATCCTTCATTTCGGAATACCCATCTTTACTAGTGTCCGAAAGTAGCTTCTCACCATGGCCAGAAACGTAATAAATTTTCTTTTTCTCACCTTTGGCAACTTGAATAATCGCGTTTGTAATTTTCTCTTCTAACTTCGGATCCTCAGGGCCAAACAAATTTTCAACTCGAGCGGTGCGGGTGTCACTCTCTATAATAATTGTTCCCGCCTGTTTTATGTTGTACTTCTGAACGACAAAAGGATCTTTATCTACGTCAATGTACTCTTTCTTTAACCTCGGTGAGTAGTAAGTATATTTTTCAAATATTTTTTCAAACTCCGCCATTTGCGTAGGATTAATAAAAGCTTTTAACTTAATTTCACCAGGTAGCCCTTTTAAAACTTTTATCGATTCGTCGGAGAGAGTGTGAAGTTTGTTTTTTGTAAGATCTTTTTTAATGTCGTATTTGGTTGCTATAAGATTTACAAAAACTAAAATGCCGAACCCAATCACCGAGACCAAGACAGCATTTATGCCGTATTGTGTGGTTTTTCTTGAAAAGACCTCCAAAAAAAACCTTCTTTCTAGGTAAAGGTAGACCCCATAGAAAACAACAGCTAGCCCCAAAGAGATTTGCCAGATTAAGCTGTTTTCAGAAACTAAATAAGCCGAAATTGCGCTAGTCAAAGTTGAAGCCAAAGCTAAAATAATCGAGATCATGCTCATAGGGTTATCTCCAACGATTGCTTTCCACCACTCGGTGGGTCAAAAAGATTGTAAATAGTGTAAAAGAAATAAAGTAAACCACGTCTTTAATGTGTATTAATCCCTCCGTAAACGAACTAAAATGCCCTAGCGGTGAAATATAAACCAACGTAGGCCCCCACTGGATCGGGCCCCATGCAGCAGTTATCCCTTGTCCCAAAGATTGTAAAAGCCACAAAAACAGGAGTGCAATGAACGTCCAAACGGCTGCAATCGCCTGACTCGATGTCATAGCCGAAATCAAAGCCCCCAAAGAAACATAACAGGCCAACGCTAAAGCTAACCCAAAGTAAGTAGCCCCGATAATTTTAAGCTGCGGATTGCCCCACAAAACCATGAAGAAAACATAAATGAACGATACGGCTAACATGATGAGCATCAAAAAATAAGCTGAAAAAAACTTACCCAAAACAATCTCAATCTCCTTCATCGGCGCCGTAAAAAGCAACTCGAGCGTATTTTGTCTTTTCTCCTCCGAAAACAGCCGCATTGTCAAAAACGGGGTCACAAAACACAAAATGAAAGCCATGTTTTGGTAAAGATAGGTAGCCAACTTATCAATGGTGATCCCTTGTGCTTGTCCAAACTGGTGAGCAACGTTGTATCTTTGGTATAGGTCCACAAACTTAGCAAAAATGGCCCCCATCACAAAAAGAAAAACTCCCAACACCACATAGGCAATAGGAGAGCAAAAGTACGATCGTAATTCTTTTTTTATAATTGCCGTAGCACCTCTCATATTGAAACCTCTCTCTTTCCACTGATGAGATTCAAGTAATAATCCTCTAGCGCCAGATGCACTGGGGACATCCTGATAAGCCCTGCATTCTTAGCAACGGCGATCCTAGCAATTTCCGCCATAATTTCTTCACTCGCCTCAGTCTCTAAAACAATCCTATCTCGACCATTAGATAGACACTGAACATTTCGAACCCCTTTTAAACTTCTTAAGGCTTGAGTAAGCTCATCTGAACTCCGCTGGACAACAATTTCCGTCTTAGTAGTACCCCCGGTCGCCCCCATTAGATTGATAGCTTCTTGAGCCACTATTTTTCCTTGATCGATAATAATAATTCGATCACAGGTTGCTGCAACCTCAGACAAAATATGCGTGCTATAAATGACCGTTCGCTCTGATCTCAAAGACTTGATTAATCCCCGAGCCTCACTAACCTGCTTGGGGTCCAACCCCACTGTCGGCTCATCAAGAATTAATACTTCAGGATCATGAATTAACGCCTGTGCCAATCCAACTCGCTGCCTATAGCCTTTAGAGAGATTTCCTATCAGGCGATTTCTAACGTCCCCTAATTGACATCGCTCAACTACAGCATCAATTTTCTTTCGTTTTTGACTCGATGGAATTTTTCTTAAGTTAGCAACAAAATCTAAGTACTCGGATACAAGAAGTTCTAAATAGATCGGTGGAGTTTCCGGCAAATACCCTATTCTTTTCTTAACCTCATAAGGACTCTCAAAAACATCAAATCCGGCTACGCTAGCTGTTCCGCTTGTAGCTGGCATAAAGCAGGTTAAGATTTTCATTGTGGTCGACTTGCCCGCGCCGTTTTGCCCTAAAAACCCTAATATTTCGCCCCGATTTACGGTAAACGAAATATTGTCTACCGCTAACCTATCCCCATATTTTTTTGTTAGTGCTTTAACTTCGATCATAGATCCCACTCCGGTCGTTGTTAGACGTAACTCGATGAAAAAACGTGATGTATTGTAAAAATTTCCCTTTTCTTTTGTCAAGAAACGTCGATCCACTTAAGATATTAGCAATAATGCCTTTTGGGGGAGCTCTTGGAATATTTTATCGATTCAGCATCCATTGGAGAAATTAAAGAAGCAGCCTCTTTGGGCGTTCTTGACGGAGTTACTACCAACCCATCCCTTGTAGCAAAAACTGGAAAACCCTTTGCCGAAGTCGCAAAGGAAATTTGTGAATTTGTTAATGGGCCCGTGAGCTTAGAAGTAGTTGGAACAACGGCCGAAGACATGGTCAAAGAAGCCAAAGAACTTCGGCGCTTCGGTAGCAATGTGGTCGTTAAGATCCCAATGATGAGTGAGGGTTTAAAAGCCGTTAAACGCCTATCATCGGAGGGAATTCCCACTAATGTCACGTTGATCTTTCAACCTCTCCAAGCTTTACTAGCAGCCAAAGCAGGTGCGAGCTATGTCAGCCCTTTTATTGGCCGCCTTGATGATATCGGACAAAATGGGTTGGATCTTGTTCAGGATATTTTAACGATTTTTAGGCAATATCATCTTAAAACTAAGGTGCTCGCCGCCAGCGTTCGTCACCCAACCCATGTTCTAGAATGCGCGAAAATGGGAGCACATGTGGTGACCCTTCCGGTTAAAGTGATTCATCAACTCACAAAACACCCGTTAACAGATTCGGGACTCAAAACATTTTTGGAAGATTGGAAGAAGGTTCAAAACTAATGCGCTAGAATCGTGCTTTTGATAAGAAGGTTGCTGGATTCACAGGCACACCATTCTTTCTAATTTCATAATGCAAATGGGGCCCAGTGGAACGACCCGTATTTCCCACCTGAGAAATCGTTTCACCTCTTTTAACTCTAGAACCTTGCCCGACAAACACAGAAGAGTTGTGCCCAAACAAAGTTCGAATTCCATAACCATGGTCGAGTACGATCACTTTTCCATATCCCTCTCGGTAACCAGAAAAAATCACAACCCCATCTGCCGGCGCCCTTACAGGGGTCCCGGGTTCGGCCGCAATATCAACCCCGGCATGAAGTTTATAACTGCCATCGTAAGGATTTCGTCGGTATCCAAACGAAGATGTTACCCATCCTGCAATAGGAAGCAAAGAAGGCGTCGCATTTATCACTGCTGTCTTAGCAATCAAGTAAGAGTGAAACCTCGAAAGATTATTCTCCATATCTTCCCCTGCTACATGAAGCTTTCGTAGTTTATCCTCTAGAGATGAAAGGCCTTGCGTGGAGGCAACCTGGATAGAGTCGGGCTCAATAAGATTGTTTCTAGACTGTTTCTCCCCGCTAGAGGGGATTCGCTCTGGCTCCATATCAATGGGCCCTGTTGGCATTTCTAGTTTATTTTTTCCACCGCCTTCTCCGGTTAGAATCTGGAGCTTTTTTGCATAGTTTCTGACTCGCTCGATAGTGGCTTCCATAGAGTCCACTTTGTTTCGAACAGTTTGAATCTCTTGTCGCAACTTAAAGTTTTCCCCTTTGAGAGACTTGTTTTCCCCCAACCTACCCAAAACATGAAAATAATCGACCCCAACCACAACTAAAAACACCGTCATCAAAGAAAAGAGAACTACCCCCAATTTAACCAGCAAAAAGGGAACAACTATTTTTTGAACCCCTCTTGTTCTCTCAGGTATGATCATGATGGTGATAAACTTTTGATCCCACCATTTATTTTTTTTATTCGTTAGCGTAAAAACCTCTTGTTTTTAATGCGGTGTTTCCACTGGTTAATCGAACATATAAGCATTACTCACAGCTTTAAGTCAAACCCTCGGGTCGTTTAGGATGCTACGCGACATACCACAACGGTAATGTTATCAGTTCCGCCTCTCGAGTTAGCTAAGCCGATGAGACTTCTCACACTTGTCTCTATTGAATTTCCCTCAAGGTGTTCAAGAATCTCCTTGTTTTTAACCAGGCCAGAAAGGCCATCCGAACACAATAAAAACGTATCGTTGGGTTGCAGTTTTCGACGATAAATATCTACAGACACATCTTTTTGATAGCCCACAGAGCGGGTGATGACGTGTTGAAGCTCATGGTTTTCAATATCCTCCGGAGAAATAAGCCCCGCACGAATCTCCTCCTGAACTACGGTATGATCTTCTGTAACCTGCCAAAGAGATCCTTGCGAGCAAAGATAAACCCTGCTGTCTCCCACCTGAGCGATATAGGCAACGTTATCCTGAGCCAAGAAAGCTACCACAGTTGTCCCCATGGACTTTAGTTCCTCATTGTTTTGACCCTCGGTATAGATCTTCTCCGAAGCTGCATTAATCGCTTTTTCTAAACGCTCTCTGGGATTTAGCTGTTTGTGTTCTCGACAGTATTGTTGCGTGGTATCGGCAGCCAATTTACTAGCGACTTCTCCCCCTAAATGGCCGCCCATGCCATCGGCTACAAGATATAACCCCAAGGTCTCATTGATGAGAAAAGTGTCCTGATTATTTTTTCTCTTCATTCCAACATCGGTCGCACCGAAAGCTTGTATTTTCATACTTCCCCTAACGGCATTTTTTCGATGAAAACTGAGGGGCTACCGTATCGACCCCAAAAATCCAGATCGCTCCCAACCATGCTAATTTCTTTCATGATTTCGAACGGATCGACGACCAAAGGAATCTGGCCTAAAGACTCAACAGGAGATCCCCCAGAAACTCGCCAACCGTAGGCTAAAACTCGCAACTTGCCATCGCGAGTCAACTCTTTTTCGGCCCGCTCGATCCCCTCGATAAAAATTCCCTCTCGCATTTCTCTAAACAGTTCTCCCAACCCAACTGATGACGGCTGTAAAAAAAAGTTTGTGACTCCGATTGAGGGAACTCTCCCTTCAGTTAAAACTAAGTTTCCGGAACTTGCTCGATTAAATCGGGCAGCACTGGTAGCATCATGAAGAAACGTTCTTAGCCGCCCCTCATGAACAAGCTCTGTTCTTTGCCCCGGAGTTCCTTCTAAGTCAAAAAGATGCGACCCCTCTCCAGCATCTAAAGAACCATCATCAACTAGCGAAACGACTTTTGAGCCAATGTCTTTATCGATGCTTTGAGAATAAATTGATTTGCCTAAAGCAGCACAATAACCATTCAACATCGGCTCTAGAAACTTTAAGACCACTGAAACAACACTTCCTCCTAAAATATATTTCCCGCCGACCATTTTATTAAGCTTTCGACCGGTCTTTAATCGATTGGCTCTTCGCAGAAGGGATTCGAGCAAATCTTTCTTGTTAACCGCTTTAGACTGAAAACCCTTAGATTCATCTATTCGAAAATAGCCCCCAGCCCCTTCATTAATTAAGGAATAGTTAATTTTCTTGATGTCTCGAAACAAAAAACGACAACTTTTTTCCGTCT
>VGSE01000081.1 GCA_016875135.1 Deltaproteobacteria bacterium | reverse complement strand
TCCCCAGACCTCATCCCCTAATTCTTTCTGAGTATTGGCCACGATTAAATTAGGGCTGGGAGAAATAAGACGTCGGACTTTATCTTCAAAGAGCCCTTTAACCCAAGCCTCTTGAGCCAACTTCTTTGCTGCGTTTTCCTCTAACGACAATGCGGCACCCCTAACAAGCCACAGATCTTTCACTTCAGACCTCAAAGATCGATCTTCCATCCATTTTTTTAGCTCGTCGATATTTTTTTGATTGCTCGATTGTAGAAGCGTCTGAAAAGCTCCGTGCTCCATTGACGAAATAATCGTCTCCGCTTGTTTAAATAAAACGATATAGTTTTTTGCTGAGGCCACAGATTGAAGGAGGCACAAAGAAATCAGAGCAATTCGATAATTGAATTTCATTTGGCTTCTCCTTCAACAAGTGAGGTTTTATAGCGATTTAATATCTCTTGGAGTTTGTTTTCAGAAACATTTTTAATCACCTTGACGCCTGAATTTTCCAGTGTCTTTACTGTATTTACTCCTAAATTCAACGAGAGAGTCTCGCTGCTTCCTCGCACGGTAAAACTAACCGTGCCATGAAACCCCGTGGGAAAGTGAGTTTCAATAAATTGAACTAGGTCAGCTTTAACTTGCGGAGAGAACTGAGCTCTCAAAGCATTCCCAAAGAAAGATGTTTCGACTTGGACCGACTGAACCGGAGTAAATTTAATTTGATTCATTTCTAATCCAACAACTTCATAAGCCAAATTACCATTGAGTAAGAGTCGTCCGGCTCTTAATAAATCCCATTTCATTTTTTTACTCTCAAAGGCACGTAGACTGAGTTCCGTTGATAAACCGGAGGGCTTAAACAAGCCGGTCTCTGCTAGGTTTTTGTCATCCGTTTCATCCATCGAGGTCGCATAATCAACAAAAAAGACCAATTGATGATTAGGACTTAAGTTGATCTGTCCTAGGTTGGGGAGCGAAATCATTTGGATCTGAGCCCCCTCATATTCGATTTTTGAACGGTACAAGGTTCCATCCGAATTGGTCCTAACATTTGAAGTATAGGTTTTGACCTGAGGATAGAGTTTTGTAACAATCGCTCCCACCCCCGCCCCACCGGGCCGATTGTCATAGACCGTTTCATAAACATAAAGACCGGGCTCATCTAAATACTCAAAATCGATCTTATTAAAGCTATTGGTCACCATCCCGATCTGCCCGGGATACTTCACGATGCCGCATCCTGTAATCAAAGCGATACTAAATAAAAACAAACTAAGTTTGCCAAAACTTAAAAATGACATAAAAAAAACCCCCGCTTTTTGGGTGTGAGATATGGTTAAAGAGAATTGGGAAAGGATCACCTACTATTATTGAGCAGCTAGGACTTTTTCACAAGGAAAGAAACTCTAGTTTCAAATTTGCATTTCAATACCGAGAGAATGGCTCATGATTTGGCGAGTAAAATACTGCCCCCTTGGGTCCACTCCTGAAAAATAAGCATAAAAAAAGCGAAAGGATTTATAAAGATCGGGAGGATTCCCAAATGCCACTCCCAATTGTAAACTCACAGATGGATTATGAGGAGCATCTCCTTTTTGCTTTAAGTCAAACGCTCCAAAAGGGACTATTTTACTTTCGGATATGGGAATAAATCCCGTTCCTCCTAATTGAAGAGACCATCTCGCGACCAACGGTGTCGTATTAAATATATATTGCAGCCCTGAGTAAAGATGAACATCTGGATTTAAAAGGTAACCAAATCTGAGAATAGCTGTTTCTCGACTAAAAGGAAAAGCCCCATCGTTACTTCCATCCGCCAAATGGGCCGATATATGCGTTAATCTAAATTGGTATTGGCATGACCCCACACTTGTCTCAATATAAAATCCGAAGAGTCCGTCAGCGGTTTCCAAAGGAAACCTTTTTTCCGACTGCCTCATAGTAAAATAGCCAGCCCCTTCCAGCCCCAAATGAAAAAACCAATCGGGATTGTTTTCATTTCTAATACCCAAAATAGAAAAGTAGTTTCCAATAGAAGCATTTATTTTAGAAGTCCCATCAAAAGTTATAGCCATTCGAATCTCTCTGGGATCGGCAAAGGTAAGACGAAAGGGACGTCCTTTAGGAATGAGCTCGAGCCCAACTGCTGGAAAAGCAACACAGTCCATAAATATTAGAAGAGTCAAAATTAGAAGTTTCATCGTCAGATTTTTTGTCTACCCTAAAAAAGAATCGTCGTCCCCAGCATATGATCAGAAGGAGTGTTCGGTTGACTAGGCATCTCCAAAGCATAATGCAAAGAAAGTCGAGGGCTGATAAAACTGGCGCCGACACTCCAAAAGTTTATATTCTCTTGAGTTGAAAATCGATATCCCCCTCGTAAACCAAAGTAGTAAGGAGAAACATACTCTGCTCCTACTCCAACCTGATACGGAGTTGCCGAATTTATCTTGGCCTGGGTAGCCACTGACAACGATAGTATCTGATCATAAGATATTTTCCCCCCAATACTGTACTCACGAGATAATCTCATCGACTCTTTACCACCAAGAACATTTCTTAATACGGCTCCAAGCTGAAAAAGCCCTCCATTAAACAAAACCCCCACATCCGCATCCAAAACTTTACTGTCTTTTCCTAGAGAATCGGGCCCCCAGATCGATTTTCCGGAAACTCCAATTCCTATATTGTTAGAAAGCTTTCCCATAAGAGCTAGTTTTGCCCCTTGGATCCATTTGTTGCTGGATGCTGTCTCGGAGGAGAAGTAATCCGAATCTGCAGCTTTTCGGTAATACCCAATCGCACCTCCAAATTCCGAGGTCTGTGTGTCCAAAACCGATACGGCAAAAGACCGTGGCAAACTTAAACTTCCATCAATCGAATAAATATTCACAAAGGAACTAGCCGCAGGGTTCGAATATAAGCTCTCGTTAGTTTGAATAGAACCAGATAAAGCCTGCCCCTGAGCTTTTTCCTGGATGGGAATAAAGTCCTGAGCAGCAAAAGTTGATACTGTTGTAAAGAAAACTAACCAACCTATCCATTGTTTCATATGAGGCCTCGTCATTTACGGGAAGAAAGGTCTGAGAAATGTCGCAGATCCTGTCTTACTAATTTACAGGCTATGTCCTCAAAAATAAATACATAACAATTCGTGACACTTTTCGTTTCCAAACCTGATTCACATTTTCGCCTCAGTTGTCTTTCAGTCTTCAGAGAATCAACGCACAAAACCGATTGATACTTTGTGGCATATCGATTGCTCTCCTTAAACCTAACAGTAGGTCCAGAGAAAGATTATGCGCACTAAACTCATTGTTTTTAGCTTACTAATAATTTCTTTGTTCTTAGGAAACAAACTTGCCGCCTGTAGCAATTGCTCCGGAAATGGTTATATCGGAGCCTATTCAACTGGCGGATACAATCTGTATTCGTTCGCCACCGACATCTACACAATTATCGACACTACCTATTACGCCCCCGTGAGCACATCGGGCTGTGGCTCACTTTTAGGAGGATGTGGCTCTTGTTATGGCTCACCCAGTCTTTATGGGGGAGCAAGTTACAATCCCACAAACCAGCTGATTAATCAGTTGTTAATTTCTCAAGTCAATCAAAACACTATGCAAATGTGTTTAATGTCCGGCATGTGTAATCCCATCAACCCGTACTTAACCCCACCAGGAATGTCCATACCGCCTTTGCTTCCACCAGGAATAAATCCGCCTTATTCGCCCTATTATCCCAACGTCGTTTCTCCCCAGTTCCCTTACTCTCCTAATTACCCGTTTTACAATCCGATGTTACCCTCAACACCGAACCCGCAACCTCCAGTAACCCAAATACCCTACAACGGGTGTGACAATATAGTTGTGATATGTCCTCCCGGACCCGTTTCACCTTATTCACCAGGCTTCAACCCTTGGTCTTGGAACCCCACCTCTGGCGCTACCACCCCAGGAGTCATCAGCCCAGTCGGTACTAATCCTCTCGTTCTCCCCCCGATTTCGGGAGGAACCGGACAGACCCCTAACATGGGTGGATTCGCTCCATTTAACCCAGGTTATAATTTCGACTCACAGAATGTGCCTCAATCTCCCATTAGATACCAAACACCAAGGGGGGCAATTAATATAACCCACTGATATCTTGAATTTATATTTACTGTATTGCGAACTTGAACCGAGGCGAGCGGAACGTTAATACCTCGGTTTAACCAGGCAAGAGAGTTGAAGCGTAGTTGTTTTGGACTTATCTCCTCCCCCAATATGTGCCCCCGAAACACATATCTGTCCAAAAAAATTAAGCTTCAACTCTCTTGTAACTCTATAAACAATCAATAACTACAGATACTTAACCAATACCGCCCCAAAAATTGACTTTATTTTCTGATCTGATAAAGTCGGGTCGCTTTTCGGGTTAGCCGAAAGGTAGAAATCGGGGGAAACGTATGAAGAAAAAGATAAAAAAGGCGGTTAAAAAGGCGACTCCCAAAAAACCTAAAAAGAAAGTTGTCGCTAAAAAGGCAGCTTCTAAGAGCGTTCGTACGGCAAAAACCGCAAAAAAACCCAAGGTAAGCAAAGTCAAAAGGACCTCGAAAAACACCAAGCAAAATCCGGCACCTGTAGTGTCCACCCCAGTTAAGAAGGCTCCTGAAATAAGATTTACAACCCGGGTTTTCAGCCTAGGGAAAATAGAGTTGGAAAAGTTTAAAAGAGTTCTAGAAAATCAGCTTCTCGAACTTCAAAGTGATTTTGGAAAGAAATATCAAAGTATAAGCTCTACAGCACTTCCTGATATTAACGACCAGGCCAGTGCCGAATCGGAGCGAAACTTCGAAATCCGAATTAAAGATCGTGAGCGCAAGTTGATCGGAAAAGTTCAAGAAGCTCTTAAAAAAGTTGCTGAAGGAACCTACGGTATTTGTGAGTCTTGTGGGGAAGCCATCGGAAGTAAGAGACTTATGGCTCGTCCAGTGACCAATCTTTGTATCAATTGTAAAGCAGAGATGGAAGCTGACGAAAAGCGAGAAGAGTCCTTAATGGTCTCTCTACAACAAGGAAAAAGTTCTCCACTTTAAAAATAGGCCTTTGTGTTTAGTAACTAAAAAGACTTCAGAGTTCTCTGAGGTCTTTTTTATTTGAGTTTCTTTTTATACCTGCTCCCTTTAAGTGGGCTTTTTAAGAGACTGGTCCGATATATTTTTTCCTAAACTGCAAAGACTGATAGAGGACCAAGGGTATAAGATTTGATAAGTTTTCTTAGAGTTTCATTTGATAATTCATCCCATCGTCAAACGGCCAATAACTTGCGCACCGTGAACGAACTTCATGGCCGTTTGAACCTCTTAAAAAGCTCACTTAAAGGGTGCAGGTATTTTCTTTTTTACTTCTAAAGGGATTCTGGTCTCATCTATTCGGCGCTGAATATCTTTTGCCGCAACAATACCGTCTGCCATCGCAGTAACGCAACACGGATGACTTGCTTGTGTTACTTCGCCTATCGCGTAAATCCGCTCCACCGAAGTTCTTCTGAGCGAATCGGTTACAACAAAATGATTCTCTGTATTTAAAGCAAACCAAGGTTCGAGAGTATTAACCCCTTGCCACCCATACATCACGACCAAATAATCAAACCTTTTCCCGTTAACCTGTTGCTCAGCAACATTCACAGAATATTCCCCTACTTTTAAGTCGCCTTTCCCGATCTCCTGAATGAATGGGATCTGAGCTCGTACATGCCTTGCAAAAATGGTAATCGATTTTGGCTTTTTCCTTTTAATAAACTGATAATTTTCAAAAGCGTTATCTCCTCCACCAAGAATGGCTACCGTTTTCCCGCGAAAATTGGTGTTTTCAATTGTAATTCCGGGACCAATCAAAACGGTTGAAGAGGGGTTGAACGGCCCAGTTCTGGGAACCACCCCAGTGGCCAAAACTAAAAATGAAGCTGTCACTGCAATTGGTTTTCCTTTTTTCTTAAATTCAGCTTGAAACATCTTTTCTTGCTCTAGATACTTTACCGACGATATTTCGCTTCCCAAAGAGACCGTAATGTTCTCATTTTTGATCTGTTTAGAGACTTCACGGGCAAAGGCTTTACCATTCAGGTAATTTTTTCCTAGAATCCAAACGTTCGGGTAGGGACTATCATTTTGAAGGCCGCCTAACCGATCCCGTTTCTCTATAATGAGTGGTCGAAGCCCCAAGTGCTTAAGCCACAAGCCACATGAGCACCCCGCTGGGCCTCCTCCAACGATAAAAGCATCATAATGATTTCTTTTCATTCGACTATATTAGCTGAGATTTATCAGAGGTCAAAAGCAAGCCCGGTTGTAAGACCGCCAAACATTCTGGTGGGACTAGAGGCAGAGAAAGTGATTTCTAAATCTGTAGTCAATTTAAGTTCTGGCGAAAGGGAAAAATGAACCCCAGAGCTGGGCCCCACACGATATCTAAATGCTTGACCACTAGTTGATTGAGAATAGACGCGAATATTACTAATAGAGTAATCAAACCTGTTAGACAGGCCTAGCAACCATTGCAAATTATTTTTTTCAAAAATACCATACTGTAACGTCAGACCGCCCTCAATAACTTGCTGAACGACAGAGACGGTTCCTTCCGCTTGACGCTTGAAAAAATATCCCAAAGAGGGCTTCACATAGAGCGAAGGAATTAAGATTGGGAATCTCACACTGGCCCGACCGCCCAAAAATAACTGCATGCCCAAAATATCACTGGAGGTCTCATCTCTTCGTAACAGAGTTCCCATTTCTACATTAGCTAAAAGAGCAACCTTAGAGCTCTTAGGATTCACGATCTTCTTTTTCGAGTTTGCAACAGCAGTGCCTCGATCTCTTGGTGGAAGAAGGGGAACCGCTGGTGGCAATTTAGCAAAAAGCTCGGCCCCTAAGATGAGAACAACGACAAATAAAACTCTCATAACCCGGCTCCATAACTTCCCAAATACTTCAAATAAATTTGTCTTGCTACACTTTGGGCCTGCGAATTAGTCGATAGTATTGATTGATGACACCGTGCCAAATCACCAAAGTTGAAGTTCAAAGTATTCCCTCTCACCGTATTAGGGCACTCAAGAATATTGCTCATTAATTTTAGTAAACTTTTACCAACAAGTTGGTGATTTCCTAAGGTTTGGCCAATTTCATATTGAATAGATGCCCAAACCGCTCCTCCTTCGTGAGAATCAAAATACTCACCTGATGAGGACTCTATTCTAGAAATGACTTGCGGAGAAAAAGATTTAGGAAGGGAAAGATCTCTATTTTCCAAAGGGAAACTACACAAAAAATAGCCAGGATCTTTAGTCGCCAGAAAGCCGAAGTAGTCAGCTAGCCCCTCATCCAATGCAGCCAAAGTATTCAAGGTTGGCTTGTCAGTGCCAACTTCAAGATTTCGTTTAATCCCCGGCTCGTAAAACAGGTGTTGAAATATCAAATGAGAGAATTCGTGATTCATCACCCCCAAATTTAAACCTAAAGGAATCTCTTTTATTTGCTGTGTTGGGTATGAGAAGAAATAATTTAAAGTTGGTAAACCAGTACGAGCAATTGACAAATATTCAGCATTATCAAAGATCTCTTTTTGTGAGTTGTTTGTATTAGAGAGTCTTTTGGCATGATGAACAATTCGTGTATCCGATAAATTGGGAATAACAACGGAGAGGTCAATTGCGGGATCAATTGATTTTGCAAGAAGATACCCTACTTCCACGCTGAAATATAAACTTGCGGCAAATAAAGTATCGAGGTTTGCCGGCATTAGCGCATCGCCAGAATTTACAAAATCAGTATCAACCGGTTTCAACCCGAATCCTGTTTTAAGAATGTCAAAATTGCGATCCAGATTATTGGATGAATAAAGAACTCTTCCGACTTTACCTCGCATTTCTCGGTAACTTTCTAATGTTTGGAAGTTTGCAGGTGCAATCGTATACTGGCAGTGTCCTTGTGAGGGCTGAATCACTACAATCCGATTGGAGTTAACCGAAGAGTTTTGCGTACAAGCTGCAAGAAATACTAGAGCAAATATCCAAGGGTTCAGGAATTGCGTTATTTTTCTTGATTCACACTGCAAAAGCTCACTCCCTTCTTCAAAGGATAAACTCAGCAGTATCGGTGCCAGCAAATATCTTTTTTCAATGCTTAAGTTAGTCTGTAGACAGGATGGGAGCGAATCAAAGTGCCGTAAATGGTCCTATTAGCCTTTGGTTTCTTTACAATGTGGCGGCTCTCTCCTTTTTGTGTAATTAGGTTATTATTCTTTGTAACAGCAGGTGTAGGAGCGCAAGCTTTGTAATCTGGAAACTTAAACAATCAGGGTGACAACGGGTCATGTTAACTATGGTGTGTCCGCTACCTTTTAAGCTTAATAGGAGACTGACACCTTTATCCCTTCGGATCGAAGTCATGGATGGTTTCTCTGCCGAGAGAATGATGATTTTCCTCTTCAATTGGAGTCAATACAGTTCCTTTGGGAAACACCTTATTATGCCGATCCAACCAGGAAACCAATTCAGTACTGGAATTCAAGTTCCCTTTCATAATCTCCAAAATAATTTCTTTAGTAATGAGATTAGGAATTGGTTTTGTGTAATTAATCGCTTTGCCGTCAGCCATTTTTATCATAAATGGAACCCTAAAATCCCTTTTCCCATCATACTCCTCTGATTTTCTCCAAGAATGATCGGCAGAGATAATAAGTACAGTTTCATTCCACTTCTTTGCGGCCTGCAAACTTTTTGTGATATCACCCAAAATCTGATCAACAAGAATGAGATTCCCAAAATAATTTTCTGGAGTTCTTTCCACATGTGGAGAGATCGCCTTTTTGGTTTGATCGTAAAGATAGGGTTTGTGAGGAACGCTGTAATGCAAAAATAAAACATCAGATAATCCGCCCTTTATTTGTTCCAGAGCAGAGGCATGAATTTCAGATAAATTGAAAATAAACGCTCTCTCAAGTCGTTTATCGATAACAAACGACCTTTCTAAAATAGCTTTCACACTTGACCCAAAATTTGTTCCATAATCAAATCTTCCAGCAGGAAACGTACGACAGTAATCAAGTTCGTGATGAAAACTTTTACAATACTGGTGGTACCAGCCAATAACAGAAGTTGAGTATCCTAACTTTTTAGTCTCTTTCCCAAGATGAGGGGCTTGGGTCCATTTCATTTCTTTATTAGTGCCAGGTTCCAAAAAAACTAAATCAGTCGCTTCAACTGAAGAAACATTAATCCGCTCACCTAAAAACAAACTTGGAATAGAGGCAACAGTAAAATCACTAGGAGGATATGCTTTTTCAAAAAAAACAACCTCCTTTCTAAAACGATCAATCTCTGGAAGCTTAATTTTTGGGGGCCGTTGTTCAAAAACTAGACGATAATCCATCTCGTCAAAAATAATCCAGATTACTTTGGGAGGTCTTTTACTTAAATGATCGTTTTTACTGCCTATATTCCGAGAATTAAAATAAATTCTATTTTCTCGATAAAGTTTAACTAAATTAACATGCGTAATGACTATAACCGGGGAAAAAATAAGTCCCAGAATCTTAATCCAATTACTGATCTGCTCGCCACGATGTCTAACCAGCTTGTAAAATCCAAAGGCAAACACAAAAACCAATGGAATCTTTAAAGGTTTTATAAAGTTTTGTGCGAGCCAATGGGACTTATAGGAAAGTTCGGGATAATAATTAAACAAAGCACTACATTCTCTCAAAAAGTTGAGTGGGACAAACAGACACAACAACAAACCCAAGAAGATTGAAGACTCCAAAAACGTAAGTTTAAATTTATAAAAAAGTCTAATTAAGACAAAAAGTAAAAGGGACACCCCAAAAACAACCGAGCCCAATGCCAAATAAGCATTTTCGAGCGGGTTCGGAGTCATAAAAACTGTATTGTTGGGACCCTCTCCAAAAAAATTCACCCACTCAGGAATAAAAAATAGGTTAACTAAAGAAAAAACTGCGAGGAAGGTGCGAAAATTATCTTTTCTGACTTTATTCAAAAATAACTCCGCTTTGTAAAAATTAATGCTGCAATAAATCTGTTGATTTAATTCGTTTGAGTTTTCAATTATCTTCAAACGTTTGAACAATTAAAAGGCTTTTTAAAAAAATAATTAAAGATACCGGTTGGGTAGGATTTTGAAATGCTTGGATGCAAGGCGTGAATAGGATTGATGACCGTCTGCAAGTAAGAGAACTTCCACTCCTAATGCCTTGCCAACCGCCAGATCATGGTCGGTATCTCCAATGAGAATCGTTGAACTCGCTGGAATTTTAGCCTCTCGCATCAACTCTTTTCCCCGTTCTATTTTACTCGCCGCATAATTATCCCTGAGACCATAAATATAATCAAAGTAATGGATTACGCTAAAATGGCTTAGTTGTTCTTTTAAGTAAACCTCTTCAGCAGCGGATAAAATCGATTGAGAAATTTTGGATTGATGCAATGAATTTAGTAACTCCTTAGCACCCTCATGTAGCCGAGCCGAAAGAAGTCCCGTTCGATAACCTGCAATAAATTTTTCAGATAATTTTTCAAAAGAAACTTTATTAAAATCAAAACCCAGATTTTGATAGTAGTTCCTAATGGGAAATCCAAATAACTCACGGTAATGTTGCCGAGTTATCCTAGGAAGCGAGTATTCGTCGAGCAAATCTCCAATCACTTCAACCATCAGATCAACATCATCAAGTAGGGTTCCGTTCCAATCCCAAATGATGTGAGACTTCCCCTCAAGATGAGCCAGAATGGACTTCATTGGAGTTGTCTTAAAGAACGATTGGCAACTTCAGTTTTTAGTTGCCCACACGCAGCAGCAATGTCACGACCACGACTTCTGCGATAAGTCGTCGTAATGTAATACCGTGAAAGGACATCTTGAAACGCCAACACCTTATCCTCGCTAGGTCTTCGTAGTTTTGAAAACGCATTTTCATTATAAGCAAGAAGATTGATTTTACAGGGAAACGCTGAAACTAACTTGGCCAATCTATGAGCGTCTTCAATCGAGTCATTAAAACCGTCAAAGAGAATATATTCAAAAGTCACCCGCCCTTTGCCTTTGAATTTCAAATTTTTACAAATCTCCATTAAATGGGCGATAGGATACTTTTTATTTATCGGCATGATTTCACTTCTCTGCTCATCGGTAGTCCCATGCAGAGAAATGGCCAATTTCCCGAGATTAGCATCTACAAATTGTTGAATCTTAGGAGTGAGACCTACCGTGGAAACGGTGATGTGCCTCTTTCCAAGTTTAATACCCATGGGATCTTGAAAAATCCTTAAAGCCTTAATCACTTCATCGTAATTATCAAAAGGCTCTCCCATTCCCATCATCACAATATTGGTTACGGGATGGGGCGGCTTAATCACCATATACTGCTCGACAATTTCCCAGGCCTTTAAATCTCTTGTAAACTTTTGGTACCCCGTCGCACAAAAAGAACAGGCCATCTTACAGCCTACTTGTGTCGAAACACACAGGGTAAATCTATCATCGGCAGGGATATATACCGATTCGATCTTCTCTCCATCCGGGAGTTGCATCAGATATTTGATCGTCCCATCAACGGATTTTCTTTCTTCTACGATCTGAATCGTGGGCAGCTCACATTTTTCCATCAGTTCAGCCCGAAAGTTTTTGGAAAGATCGGTCATTTTTTCAAATTCGGCCTCTCTTTCCGAGTAAATCCATCTAAAAAGCTGTCGACCTCGAAAAGCCGGATGGCCTAGTTCGACCATCCTTGTTTCTAACTGATCTACCGGAATTCCTTTTAAATTTTCACGCACAGCAACATTCATTAGGACCGACGTTATACCTTATTTCCCCCCCGCTTTTCCAGAACTTTAAAAACATCTCTTTAATATATATAATCAAATACTTAGCATTCATTAATTCATGCCTACACCCTTTGACTGGGCTTTTTAAGAGGCTGGTCCGAACTATTTTTTCTTAAATTGCAAAGACTTATAGAGGACCAAGGTTATAAGATTTGATAAGTTTTCTTGGAGTTTCATTTGATAATTCACCTCATCGTCAAACGGCCAATAAATTCCGCGCCTTAAATCAACTTCATGGCCGTTTGAACCTCTTAAAAAGCCCATTCAAAGGGTGCAGGTAACTTTGAATGGGCTTTTTAAGAGACTGGTC
>VGSE01000080.1 GCA_016875135.1 Deltaproteobacteria bacterium | reverse complement strand
TAGCTACTTGATGTCTTTTCAGGAAGTTTATGAAAAGCTATTTTTAGTTTTTTCATTTTTTCAGGAAAAGAAAAGCTAAAGACTCGAATACCTCTTCTTATCTCCCGCTCTTCTTGGCTATCTTCACTCTGCGTTGAAGACAAAATGGCTACAGAGGCAGCAATGGGCTTTCCCGACTTTCCATCTTGTGATTCGATGGCTGTGAGCCTACCTAAACTGAGAGATAACCCCAGCGCTAATATAGAAAACAATACGGTCCTTGGTTGTCCCATAAAACGCAAACCATCTTCATTGATGCTATTTTGCAGGTTTAAGGCCGTTTTTAGCCCATTTTTCCACTTTGGCCAGGCTGTAATAACTGTTTTTTGACTAAAAGTGCTTTCTTTTCGTCACCAAAGTGTCTTAGGTATAGACATAAGATTAAGGCCTAGATTTAAGGAGCGCCTATTCGCTTTCAAAGAGTCAATATTGAGATAACTAATGTCTGCAACCTGCAGTGTAGTTTTTGCCCGGAAGTTATTCGCTCAAAGACCTTCATGACGAAAGAGCTCTTTGAAAAAGTGATAACCGAAGTGGCCCCTTTTACTCGGATTGTGACTTTACATTTAATGGGAGAGCCACTTGCCCATCCCGACCTTAAGACCTTTTTAGACCTCTGCATGAACCAAAAACTACAAGTCTATTTTGTGACCAATGGAGTCCTTCTTAAAGACCCCGAACTGCTTCTTCATCCCGCTTTGAGGCAAGTTAGTTTTTCACTACATAGCTATTACGACAACTTTCCCGATAAAGATCCTTCGCTTTATTTAAATAGGATTTTTGACTTTACTCAATTGGCTTTTGAAAAACGGCCCAATCTTTTTATTAATTACCGTCTTTGGAATCTTAATTCAATTAAAGGAAACCATAAACACAACGAAATCATTTACCAATCAATTGAGAAGCGCTTTGGGATTACCATTCCTCGAGATTGGAATTTTGAAAAAGATAAAAGTTTAAAACTACTGAATTATCTTGCGCTCCATTATGAAACCGAATTCATTTGGCCCAGTCTTGAGCTCCCCGTCCGCGGAACACAGGGGACATGCCATGGACTTAAAAACCATTTTGGAATCTTAGCCGATGCAACCGTAGTCCCTTGTTGTTTAGACAAAGAAGGAAAAATTCCCTTGGGAAATATCGCTTTGACCCCTCTCAAAGAGATACTAAAGAGCCCTCGCTCACAAGCTATGATCCGCGGCTTTCAAAGACATCATCTCATTGAAGATCTCTGTCAACGCTGCCCGTATATTGAACGCTTTGAAGCTTAGACATTGCGTTCCATTTTTTTTAAAAAATTAATGGCCTAAACCTCCGAACACACTTTTAAAAGAAAGAATTTATTTTTAGTTTAGCCAAACGAGTTAATTTCTTTTACAATTAATTCGAATTCCAAGACTTAGCAACGGTTTAAGTTCCATAATAAAAAAAGGGGGCTCACATGAAAAATCTTAATATTTTTCTTCTCGGTATTTGTCTCGCTTCACTCTCTTATGCAGTGGCACCAACGGGTCGATACAAAACCATTTACGATCAGATGGTTGCTTTTGAGACCCAAAATCCCAGTTTGGCCAAGGTTTTTTCTATTGGAGCTAATGATGATGGAGTTGAAATGTACGCAATCAGAATTAGCACATCTCCTCAAACGATGGACAAATCTAAAATAGGGCAATTTTTAGTTGCTACCCATCACGGAAATGAAGGAGGCTCAACTGTTCTAGCAGTCGAGTTTATGAAAGACCTTCTTAACAGATACAAGAGTGATGAACTGTGGAAAGGCAAATTGGGAGATACTGAGTGGACGATCCTCCCTGTTCTTAATATCTCAGGTTACAACGCCAACAACCGATATGAGCATGGAAATGATCCCAATCGCGACTATCCAGGTCCCTGTACCAATAGCGGGTTTGGAAAACTTAAAAGCGTTCGCAATCTGATTAACTTTCTAGGTGTCCGTAGTTTTGCTGGAAGTGTGACAACACATGGTTATGTAGGAAACTTCACTTATCCCTGGGGTTTCTATACCGATAACAACAAAACTCTTGACGATAATAAATACAGAGAGATGTTTCATAAAATCGCTGATATTAACGGCTATTCGTTTGGCAATTCCGGCGATGCAATCTACCCCGCCAATGGTTGCTACGAAGACTTTGTCTATTGGAAACATGGCTCTTGGTCGCTGCTGGTTGAACTTCTTAATGGTTCTACCAACGATGTCGCAAGCACCGTTCCTGCGATTTCTGAGTTCTTCAACTTGATCGATTCTACTCCAAGTTCAAAGAACCAATTTCAAGCTAATTGCACTTACCACCGCGGAGCAGATTTACGCCGAGAATAAACATCGACAATTACTCTTATTCTAAGTCCCCCGATGGGATTTTTCCTAACGGGGGACAAGGTATTTTACTTTTCTATTCAACTTCACCCGCAAATGTTTAAACAGCCTAAACCTATTATCGGCATGCTTCACTGTCCCGCTCTCCCGGGCAGCCCCAATTACGCTAACTCTCTCGAAAATATTTATCAATTCGTTCTTAATGATGCTTCCGCCTTAGCTGCAGGCGGCGTTGATGGACTCATGATCGAAAATTACGGCGACCTCCCCTTCTTTCCCGATTCGGTCCCAAGCCCCACGGTAGCCTGCCTCGCTTCAATTGCTCGTAAAATAAAAAAGAGTTTTTCTCTTCCTTTAGGAATTAACGTTCTTAGAAACGATGGCATCAGCGCACTCGCCATCGCTAATGCAGCCCGAGCTCAATTTGTTCGTATTAACATTCTCACAGGGGCTCGACTCACCGATCAAGGAATCATTAACGGTAAGGCTCATGAGGTTTTAAGATTCCGTAATAGGATTGGAGCCCGAACGGTACAAATCTTCGCTGATATCTCGGTCAAATATTCTTCCCCACTGGCCCCAAGACACCTAAAAAATGAAATTGAAGAGACCGTTCATCGCTCAGGAGCCGATGGCTTAATTGTCTCAGGCGAAGCGACAGGAAAACCGGTCGATCTAAAGACTCTTCAAGAGGTTAAAACTTTTTGTGAGGGAAAACCCATTTGGATCGGTAGTGGGGCCAATAGCCAAAACATTTTAGAGTTAAGCCAATATGCGGATGGTTTTATAATTGGGTCAGCTTTCAAACCCTCTTTAGATGCCCCTATCGAGGTGAATCGAGTCAAAGAGATTTGCTCTAAACTCAATCGAAGTGCCCAATGACTCCTTTGAACCTTTTGTCCCGTCAATTAATTGGAATGGTTCATGTAAGAGCCCTTCCGGGCACACCCAGGGACAAAGGTTACTTTGAAAAAGTGATTGAAACCGCTGTTCATGAAGCTGTCACACTAGAGAAAGCCGGCTTTACAGCGATACTTCTGGAAAACATGCACGATGTTCCCTATTTAAAAACAAAAGTAGGCCCAGAAATCACAGCTTCAATGGCGGTGATTGCCCAAGAGGTTAGGGAGAAAATTTCACTGCCTATGGGCATACAAATATTGGCCGGAGCCAATGAAGAAGCACTAAGCGTCGCAGTTGCAAGCCAAGCTCAATTCATCCGTGTCGAAGGGTTTGTCTTTTCACACATTGCAGACGAAGGGTTTATCGACTCCTGCGCCGGTAAGCTAATGAGGCTGCGCAAAGAACTAGGAGCCGAAAAGATAAAGATCCTTGCCGACATAAAAAAGAAACATTCCAGCCACGCAGTGACTGCTGATATTTCGATCTCTGAAACAGCCCATGCTGCGGAATTTTTTGGAGCCGACGGTGTCATTTTAACCGGCCCCGCAACTGGAAGCGCTGCATCGGAAGAAGAACTCACGGAAGTTTTAAGTCGAGTGAATCTCCCGGTATGGATTGGTTCAGGAATCACTGCGAATAACATTTCTAATTATATAAAGGCCCAAGGATGGATAGTCGGATCTTCTCTCAAAAAAGATAACCACTGGGATAATCCCCTGAACCCAGAATCCTTAAAGCGCATGGTTTCTTCTTTTTTATCTTTCTCATTATAACCTTCGTTGATTATAATTTTTCTATTACACTCTTTTAGGATCCAAGGAGCCTCAAACATGCCTTACAAAGCAATCAAACTTTTTTATCTTACTATTTTTGTCGGATTTTCTTTTTTTCTAACGGCAGGGTCGCCGACGACAGGTTCGAAAATATCCCCTTGGCTATTAAAACAATATGAGACAAGAATAAATCACGAAGACCTTCCTAATGCTTTGATTTATCTCAAGTCTGAAGCTGATCTTTCTCATATTAATAAAACGACAGGTCGTACCGAACGAATTAAAGCCGTTTTCGATACCCTGGTAAAAACAGCACAAAGCTCTCAAAGTAATTTACTATCATGGCTCCACTCTAAGAACATAAAAACCAGGTCCTATTATATTAGTAATATGATCGTAGCCGAACAGATCTCCCAAGACGTCCTCATGCAAATAGCACAAAGAGAAGATGTTCTAAGAGTCGTCGGTAACCCGCAAGTCGAACAGCGACTCCCACAAACAATAAGAAAGTCCTCTAAGGAACCCAAAGGGCCGGGAGCCAATCTTGTAAGAATTGGGGCCACCAAAGTTTGGGAAGATTTCAAGGTTACAGGAGAGAACATCATCGTTGCGGGTCAGGACACAGGAGTCAAATGGGATCATGTTGCATTAAAAAATCATTATCGGGGTTTGGAAGGTTCTCAAGCCGAACACACCTACTCTTGGCATGATTCGGTTCATAAAAATATTGGGGGAGATTCACGTTGCGGCTATGATGTCGCAGTTCCGTGTGACGATCACGGCCACGGCACACACACCTTGGGAACCGTCGTCGGCGATGATAACTTAGGAAATCAGATCGGCATGGCTCCCGGAGCCAAATGGATAGCCTGCAGAAATATGGACTCAGGCATTGGAAATCCTGAAATGTATACGGAGTGCTTCCAGTGGTTCCTTGCTCCATGGCCGCAAAATGGAGATTCCATTCAAGATGCCAAACCTGAGTTGGCAGCTCATGTCATCAACAATAGTTGGGGATGCCCCAAGAGTGAAGGATGCGATGGGGGAGAATTTGAGCGGGTTTTAAAGGCTCTAAGAACCGCAGGTATTTTCGTCGTTGCTTCAGCGGGCAATGATGGCAGCAGCTGTTCTTCAATCAATTCTGGTCCTGCCTTCCATTCGGACCTTGTCTTAAGCGTCGGTGCAGTGAACCATCGTAACGATAGCATCGCAAGTTTCTCCAGCCGTGGGCCTAGCACCTATGATCATAAAATTGGTCCCCATGTCGCAGCGCCTGGAGTTGACGTACGTTCTGCAGTTCCAAGTGGAGGGTATGCCGAATATGGATGGAGCGGAACCTCTATGGCAGGACCTCACCTTGTGGGAGTCGTAGCTCTTCTCTGGTCAGCCGACCCTTCTCTCATTGGAAACATTGAAGAGACTGAACGAATTATCAAACAAACGGCTGAAGCCAAAACCACAACTCAAACTTGCAACGGAGTTGAAGGTACAGCTATTCCTAACAATACTTTTGGTTATGGGATTGCTAATGTTTATCAGGCTATCAAATATCGAATCGAAACAAAGTAGCTCAGGGCGATTAGGAAACTTAACTGTGAAAAAACACCTCTAAGGGACCTTAAATGCCTCTTCTCTCCTCGATTCTGGTTCTTCTCATTGGAGCTCGTCTTCTGGCCCAACTGATGACAAAGCTTAAACAACCGGCGTTGGTAGGAGAGATTTTAGCAGGAATTCTTTTAGGACCAACCGTTCTGAAATGGATCTCTCCCAATTCTGCTCTAGAAGGCATTTCCGAATTGAGCGTATTTCTTATAGTGCTTTCTGCAGGGCTTGAAATGGAAATGGGAGAAGTGATCCGTGCAGTCAAAGGCAGGGGATTTTTTGCAGCCATGTTGGGATTTTTGATCCCATTAAGTGGTGGAATGCTTTTAGGAAGCTTGATGGGACTCGATGCGATTCGTACATTCTTCCTTGGTCTTTGCATGTCTATCACTGCTCTTCCAGTAACAATCCAAATCTTAAGTTCCTTTAACCTTCTACAAAGTAAGATTGCTCACTTTGCCATCGCGACATCAATACTGAACGATATTTTAGGACTCCTCTGTTTGGGGATTATTTTGGACAGGCCAAGTGTTTCTGCTCCAGGAGAGTTATTGCCATTGATCTTTTCAGTTATAAAAACTTCTCTCAAACTCTGTATCTTTGCCCTTTTGGTTTTTTTAACTAATCGTTTAATTCAATGGGGGACACACAAAACCTCCTACATCGAAAAAACTTTAAATAAATTTGAGGATGTCTTTGGCCCTGAAGCCATTTTTGGGGCAGCCATTATTTTTGTCCTATTCTTTGGATCGATGAGTGAAACTTTAGGTTCCCACTTTATTATTGGAGCCTTTTTTGGAGCTCTGCTTTTAAGCCATGATGCTTTCGGGACTGCGGTCTTTTCCGGTTTACAAACGACTCTTAACTCCCTCACTAGCGGATTTCTTGGGCCCGTTTTCTTTGCCTATATTGGGCTTAGCTTTAGCATTCACGCTTTTTCTCATCCTTGGAGAATTGTCGGGGTTCTCATCGTTTCAATTCTGACCAAAATTTTAGGAGGATATTTGGGAGGACGACTTCTAAAAATGAGCCACAAAGAATCTCTAGGCTCAGGCATTATTCTTAATGGTAGGGGTATTATGGAACTGGTTGTCGCAAATATCGCCTACCAACGGCAACTCATCGATCAAGATCTATTTTCAACTCTTATCATTATGGGGATTGTAACAACCATCATGACCCCAATGCTGTTTTCTAAAACAAAATTGGGATCGATGAAAACATTCACGCCTGCTTTTTAAAGCGAAGGTTGGTTTTACTCTGCCGTTAAACTCCGCCATTCGGATGAATTCCCAACCATTTGAGCGATCCAATCCTCAATATTAACTCCGTGAGATTTGGGAAGGGCCTCTTTGGGCATCCCAAAGCTTGAAAGAAAAGTAGCGGTATGCCATCTGCCATTATTTAAAAAATATTTGTGATTCGTTGTTTTATCCAAAACCTGAGACGTTGCCTCTAAGGATAGTTTCACAGAATTCGAATTTCCCCCCAGCAATTGAAAATAGCCATGAAAAACCAGATCTCGCGTAGCCCCCAGAAGTGCAAACTTAACGTCTGGAAATTGAGAAGCGTTAAACTCATAGATCTCTTCAAAATCAACTAAGTCGTCTTGAGTAAGCCCATCGGGTAAAGTAGCTTCGACATTCCATTTCTCCAAAACTGATTGAATCTTATTAACCTGTAAGTATTTCGCTAGAATCGGAATACCGGAATCGTTAATCACATAAAGTTCAGTCTGCCCAAAATTTCTAGAGATATGATGAAGGTTGTAGGTCACTCCAACACCACCCGCACTCGCTCCAATGATTGTAACTTTCTTAACATTAGGGAACATTTCTTTAGCTTTATCAATGCTCAAACGAAAATTGACGGCTCCCATGTGTCTTACGACTCTTGGTAGGAGAATGTTGCCATAATTCACCGTTCCCGCTCCTGTGTAAACGTCTCCGGTACAATACACGATTTCAAAATAGTTGCCGCTTCCGATAGGGCCGTTCTCATTTAGCCCCCAGGGATGAATCTGAGAATCAAATGGGGGGCGAGAGAGATAACCTGCTGTGGCTCCCTCTCCTCCTTCGTTAGAACCTTTGCAGTTATTTTCTTTCAACCGACAACCGCAAGTAACCGCATCGAAACAAGCTCCTCCACCTTGAACGTAAACAAATAAATTCTCAGAGCCTCTATCAATATAACTAACATAAGACTGAGACCCGTCAGCACATTGAGAGCCGGGGATTTCCATTTGGCAAAGTTGCCCTTTTTCACAGGCAGCAAAAAGAACAAAGGGGGTAAAAAAGAATGTCATAAGAAGACGTCTCATGTAAAAAGCTCCTATCAGAGTATGAATAATCGCAATTAGAGACACTTTAGGAAGATATGGCAAGCTTCTTTGATTCTTTATCGATGAGTTGGCTTAAGTCTTCGGCTAAATGGGCCCAGCTGAATCTAGAAATAGCTCTCTCAACTTGACTTTTAAGAAAAGAACTCGGTTCGAAAAGTTCAGACTCTTTAGAAAACCTGTCAAGAAACTCTAAGGCCGATTGAGCCGAGTTGCATTCGTGAAGCAATTGCGGTTCCACAACCTTTTTTGTCTGCTCATGCATTTTTCCAAGGCAAAGTATCGGACGACCCGCGGCTATGTACTCTAATTCTTTAACTCCCACAAGTCCTCCGTTCAAATTTACATTGTACTGGGGCATTAACAATAATAATTGACTCCCCTTCATCCGTCCAAACGCCTCCATTTGAGCAACCGGTTGGCTGAAACGAAAGTAAGAACTGACTCCTGCTCGACTTAAACTTTCAAGAAAGTCTTCTGAAGTCGTGCCGAACCAGTGGAAAGACACTCTGTTCTTCAAAGGACCGCTGTCGATAAGTTTAAAAAGCTCAATGAGACGTTGCCAAGAATGTGTTTTGCCAACTGAGCCAAAATAGTAAATTTCAATGGGGCTTCGATTTTCGCTTACTATGGGGTTAGCTAAATCCATTTTAACATCATCAAAACCGGAAGGAATTATATGGCAAGGCCGACCAAACTCGTTCTGATCAGCTTCCGCCTGTAACTCACAGGTTTCAGTCACGAACCAACAGCTTTTTAATCTTCGACGGGTTTGCAGATTTCGAACTCTTCTAGCCCACCCCTCAACTCCATGATGCCAAGGATCCTTAAAGTCAGCAATCCAACGAACTCGGGTTAGCTTTTTAAATTGATGAGCAACTTCATGGGTCGTTTCGTTCCCAAAAATCGCAAAAACAACATCAATGGGATCTTTTTTATGAAGTTTGATTAATTCCTCAAGAGCCCTCTTTCCCCAACTCGGCCAAGGACCCCAACCTGACAACATTCTTTGAGCCGTAGAAACCCGCTTCAATAAAGAATGACACTTAAGGTGGGGTTCAAGAGGGTACACACCGCACTGGTTGTTAAATCCGGAAAACCACGCATTTGGATCAATGCGAATAAAATTGGAGATTCGACTCTCATCCACAGATTCCAAGTAGTCTTCCCGTAAAAACCGATAATCGGCACTAACCAAACTGGTTCTATGCCCTAAAAGAGGAAGATAATGAGCAAAATTATAAGCACGTTTGACCGAAACATGTCTCAAGGGTGGAGAAGCTGAAGATAAAATTGCGATATGCATATTTAAACAGCTAACACTTTTGATGCGATATCTCGTTGAACTGCTACCGCCGATTGTTTTAATTGGTTTTGAGCTTTTTGTGCGAAGAAATGGCTCCACGCTCTTAAGTTTAATAACCTCCAAATTAAATTCGGATCTTTTTGTGGGTTCCCTTTAAAAAATCGAACTATTTTTTTCCGATCAAGAACTTCATTCAAAGGACCTTTATCCTGAACATCCAGTTCCTTCACCCACGACAGGAGATCTTGGGTTAACCATTTTTCTTGAGGTGGAATAAACCCCTGTTTTTCCCGAATTCGTATTTCATGAGGCAGAAGGTTTTTCATTCCTTCTCGAAGGACTCTTTTAACGACACTTTCGCCAACTAACAATTCCGGGGGTAACCTAAAAATAAACTCTGAAAGTCGATGGTCACAAAATGGGAGCCGAACTTCGATTCCAAAGGCCATACTCAAACGATCTCCATATCGGAGCAAGCTAGAAAGCATGGTTCGAAAGGACAACTCCCATAGAAAACCAGAAAGTTTATTCATCTTTTCGCTGTTGATCATTTCAGAAAAAGAAAGTTCACTACTGGGAAGTTTTTGGAAATCATCGATTGTTAGATCCACTAGCTTCCAAGTAGAACGTGCAGTCATTTGCCGAAGAGCTGGCCTCAAATGCTGCAGAAAAGTGTCGTTAAGAAGAACTCGCAATAAAGAGAATCTTTTAGGATTGGCCTTGGCAGCACATTGATACTCGTAAAACCAAGTAGCATATCTTTTTTCATGAAAGAGCTGGTTAAGATAAACCTTCTGAATATTTCCACCATAACCTCCCAACTGCTCGTCGGAGCCCTGCCCATCTAATAATACTTTAACTCCTGCTGAGGAGGCTTTTTCAAAAACACACCACTGAGCGAATTGGCTTAGCTCTCCAACTGGGAACTCAGCATGCCAATAGAAATCAGACGCTTCTGTGATAAATTTTTGCGGAGTAGGAAAAACTTCATGATGAATCGTCTTTTTGGCTTTTTGAACAATATCTGCATAGTGACCCTCATCCGTGGGCGCTCCAGGAAATCTCCCCGTAAAAGTATTTAGCGCTTTTTCGGGCTCTAAATATCGAATTAAAGAAACTATCGATGAGGAATCGAGCCCTCCCGATAAACTTGAACCCACCGGAACATCACTTCGCAATCGTAAAGCTACCGAGCTTTTTAAAAGCTCAAAAAACTGTTCTGAAACAGATTCCATTTTTTGACTTCCATAAGGGAGTCTTGCTTCTCTATCTATCTGCCAATAGGTCCAAATCTGGGATAAGGAAAGTTCCCCTCGACTAAATTTCAAGGTTAACGCTTGAGCGGGAAGAAGCTGTTTAATTCCTTTATAAAGGGTCCGATTAAAAGCATCTAAACTGTTTTCACCCTTCGACAAAAAAGAAACCAAAACATCCTGATCTAGATCATCATCAATCTCTTTTAATGTGAGTAGAGCTTTAACTTCGGAAGCAAAAGCGAATCCACCTTTCCACACTCCGTAATAGAACGGCTTTTCGCCGAAGCGATCGCGAGCACAAAACAATTCTCGTTTAGTTTCATCCCAAATGGCAAAAGCGAACATGCCATTGAACTTATCGAGACAATGCCGTCCCCACTGTTGATAACTTTTTAGCAACACTTCAGTGTCACTTTTCGTCTTAAAACTATGCCCGAGGGCTGTGAGTTCGCTTTTTAATTCACGATAGTTGTAAATCTCCCCATTAAACACCACGACATAATTGTCCGAATCCAATTTAAAGGGTTGATTGGCATTTACGGAAAGGTCGATAATGGCCAGTCGCTGATGGGCTAAACCGACTCTGCCACAAGAAGAGGTCCAAACACCTCGCCCATCTGGCCCCCGATGTTTTTGAGAAAACAGCATTAAGGACAAAGCTTCGCTGTTGATCGGAGCTGTAGAGAGGATTCCGGAAATAGCACACATAGCTCATAAAATTATGACCTAGATGCTACTTTTTCTGAATCTAATTTTTAATATCTGCACCCTTTAATTGGGCTTTTTAAGAGGTTCAAACGGCCACGAAGTTGGTTTAAGGCGCAGAATTTATTGGCCGTTTGACGATGAGGTGAATTATCAAATGAAACTCCAAGAAAACTTATCAAATCTTATAACCTTGGTCCTCTATAAGTCTTTGCAACTTAAGAAAAAATATATCGGACCAGCCTCTTAAAAAGCCCACTCAAAGGGTGCAGGTATTAATTTTTAATAAGAACAGACCCAAGCTTCTGTTCGACAAGAAGGATTCCCACTGTGCTGACATGCAGCTAGCGCGTTATTAATCGCCTGATATTTTGAGGCATGGTATCCCCAAGCTAAAGGTCCACCATTGATACCTTTGGCCACCGCGGCACATCCACCTTGAACCCACACAACTGCCGAACAATCGATCTGGCCACAATTGGCGTTAGCCTGGCTTATCCCATAATTGAGATTAGGGCTTCCCCAACTCCAACCCACTCTTCCCGTCGAAGGAGATGCTGAAATAACACCGTAAGAAGCATAGTAAGGAGCATAATTAAAAACCGACCAATACGAATAACCATAAAGAGGAAAACGGACCCAAGACCACGGGTAGTAACCCCATCCGGAATAATAACCACCGATCCGACTATAATTCACATAGGGATAATAAATGGGATAGGCCTGTGAACTTACCGAACCGCCCAAGAGACTTAACACCAATAATGATTTTAAAATCCTGTTTTTCATACTCTAACAACTCCTCCGTAAGCCTGAATTAACACACCGCACCTAAACTAGCAACCCTTTCTTTTAAGAACTCCGACAAGCTAGGTATTGAACCACTGCACTGCGCCCGGTGTGCCCCTGCCCTTCAAAAATATCTCTTTC
>VGSE01000079.1 GCA_016875135.1 Deltaproteobacteria bacterium | reverse complement strand
TCAAACGGCCATGAAGTTGGTTTAAGGCGCGAAATTTATCGGCCGTTTGACGATGAGGTGAATGATCAAATGAAACTTTAAAGAAAACTTATCAAATCTTATAACCTTGGTCCTCTCTAAGTCTTTGCAATTTAGAAAAAAATATATCGGACCAGCCTCTTAAAAAGCCCACTCAAAGGGTGCAGTTATGTAGAGCACTGTCCAAACCAGGAGAGAACATCTGCAAGACAGTCCTTTAAACCTTTGTATTCCAAGCTCTCAGGCGTCATCGACAAAAGAGCCGAACGAAGCAACTCTCTCTCTCTTGCATTGGCCCTAATCTCTTTTCCATCAATGAAATACACATGGATTCCAAAGAAATAAGCATCCAAATGCGGTAACCCATAAAGCAGTTGTCGTTCGAGGCGCAAAATAAACGGAGATTCTTTAGACTCTTTCTGAAAACTTCTTCCCTTCCAAACTGCCGGATCGCACCCAGGCGCGGGTTCTGGATGATGATTAAGCCTCGCATCGGTTCCAAATCCCCAGACAAATCTCACATAGGGACCTTTGCGTATCGCACCATCCACCAACTGAGGAGCAATTCGATTCATTTTATCAGAACCTGCAATAGGGGCGTGAACAGTCGAATAATTTCTTCCAATTTTACTTTCGGGAGCCCAATGGCTAGGGCTACACAAGTGCAGAGCTGATAACCACCCTTCTCTTTCACTCTCATCTCTAGAAGTAACCGCTACATCTTCTTGAAACTGACAACAAAGAGCATCCAACCCGGACATGTAGGACGGTACGATCTCGCTTCCTTTAACATCAATCCAATTCCAAGAAGAATCAAAGACAATCGATTCTCCAGTTAAAGAGCAATGCAAAATTTGAAGGTTATCTTTTTTCTCAAAGGTAAAAAAATCGGGGCAATCAAACACAAGTCGATTAACAACAAACTCATGAACCCCCAACTCGACTTTTTTGGAGAGGTTATGGGTTAAAACATATTTTGTGAGTCTCTCTTGACGACACTGCAATTTGTTTTTTCGATAATTTGGAAAGGCCGAATCCAATTGAAACACTTTTTGGTCTTGGGAGCCATTTCCAAAATCTGTTCCAAAGCTTCTTAAATTGGGAGCGACTTCGTAAATCCCTTTATCCAAAGGAAAGTATCGCGCTGGTTTAGGCAGTTTTGAAATCAGATCTAAATTCATACTAAACTTGAAAACCCCAATAAATTAAAGCCCGTAACAAGACCCATTGGGAAACGACAACTCTGACCTTTTTTTTATAGTTCACTGCGGGGTATCGGTACCATAACCCCATCCGAGTGATGGGCCCTTCATACAAAGCACGGTCGGCTTCTGTCACTAATCTTAAATAAGAACGGGACTGTTGGTTTTTCATGTTACTCCCTCGTTTACGGGAGTTACCACGATGAACAATTTTGTGCAACTTTAGGCACGAATGACGACTGCTTCCCCTTCCACGGTGTGTTCTCCTGTTTGATTTTCTGCCCAAAGAGTCAGGGTTATTTTCCCCTCTGAATCAATCGACTTTACTTTCCCTTTTGAAGTAATCACATCACCCGGAAAAGTCACTTTCTTAAACCTACAACTAAACTGTTTGAGCCTATATTGAGAAGGGGGAAAATTGAAATCGATCAAGTCACCCATGAAAGCCATCGACAACATTCCATGGGCAATTACAGAAGGGAAACCGGCCGACTTAGCAAAAGTGTCATCTAAATGAATGGGGTTGTTATCCCCCGAAGCTCGAGCGTAGTCACGCAACTGTTCTTTTGTAATGGGGGGTTTTTCCAAAGGTTTTAATAGTTCATTTGGTTCAAAAGTCACTTTTCTACCCTTTATTGTTTTCTCTAAGAACAAAAGAAGAGATACTTTTTAATTTAAGCTCCCCCTCTACCGTAACTCGTGTCTCTAAATAAACAAACACCATGCCCCGTCGTTCTTTTGCTGTAACGAATTGGGTCTCAACTTCGGGAATATCTCCGATTTGAAAAGGGGCAAAATATTCATAATTCTGATCAGTATGCAGAAGTTTTTTCAAGTCAACTTTTAAAGTGTCCAACAGATCGAACTCCCCTTTACGGAAAGTCGTTCCGTAAGAGGGGGCCACTATCGAGGCATATCCCGCACGAATGGCTCTTTTGAAATCCGATAATCTTTTCTCAGTTAAAGGCTCCGCGGTAAACTGAATTGGGGCCGGTTCGGCAGAGAGATCTATTAACATAGGTAACCTTCTTCAAATTAAAGATGATAGTTTACCATTATTATTGCCCATAGGAACCCCCTAATGCTAAAACTATAGAATTGAGCCAAGCGTCAAATTATGCCGAAAAACTTGAGGTACCCTTTGTTTTTGAAACTGAATTTTTTGAAACCTCTTAACAACATCTGGTTCTCTTGGGGATTGTTTGCTCTCTACATTTTCATATTGTTTACTTTTCCGATCACTATTCTTGGTTCTTACTTTGGTCTCATCGTAGGTGTAGTTTTATCTTTGGCTTTTCTTTTTTTCCTGTTTTTTGGCGCAAAGAGGGCTATCGAAAGCAAACTTAACCTAACCCCGCTAACGTATGCTGAAAATCCCGAATTACACCATTCGGTTCTGGAATTAAGTCGGAGGCTTTCTCTTCCCCCACTTTCTTTGAAACTTCTAAAAACAGAGGCTCTAACGATAGGCTCTTACGGACTTCGCAAATCCGATAGCCACATCATACTCTCTCAGGGATTACTGAACCACATGAGCCGTAAGGAATTATCAGCTCTTTTAGCCCGACAGCTCACAGCTATTTGGTACGGAGACACTCTCTTAGCCACCTGGTTAAGCCGCCTTTTGTTTGTTCTAGAGCTCGTCTCTTTCACAAAGAAAACTCAACGTCCAAATACCGTCAGATCAAAGTACTCCTTAGGCTGGCTGGTAGGCCAAATGATTTTTATGCCTTTAGCCATGATTCCGCGCTATTTGCTTTTGAGTATTCGTCGTCACAGGAACTTAAATTTGGAATCAACTAAAGTCAGTCGTTTGCCCGCAGAATTGGCTGAGGCTTTAAGAAAAATGGAGGCCACAGCCCAGAGAAAAGTATTTCATGCGTCTTTGAGCATGACTCCCCTGTTTTTAAATCCGCCGATCACACAGGACCCCATTTCTAAGCTTTTATTTTCAGAGAGCTTTGATTTTGACCTCTTAACTCCTTTAAATCAACCGGTTGCGAAATCATGACTCTTTCACTTTTTCTTTGCGCTCTATTAATTTTTTTAACTGCTTTTACCGGTGGGATTCTGCCCCTTTGGATAAAACCTAAACATGAAAACCATTTGAAGCTCTATATTAGTTTTGGGGCCGGGTTATTACTTTCGATGGCTTTTCTTCACATGATTCCGGAAGCCTTCAAATTGATCCCTAATAGCTTTGGCATTTGGCTCCTTTTTGGATTTTGTCTACTTCTGGTTTTGGAACGCTTTATTATGGTTCATGCGTGTGAAGAGCACGGCTGCCATTATCATACCGTTGGATTGACAGCTTTTATGGGACTCACGATTCATGGTTTGATCGAAGGGTTTGCCTTAGCTTCAAGTCAGTTAGTCGCGAATTTAGGGATTTTAGTTCTCATAGCGATCCTTTCACACAAAGCTCCCGCGGGAATTGCTCTGACCTCGATTTTAAAAATGTCAGGCAAAAAAAACGGACAAATTTTGGGGTTTGTGACTGGAGTGGCTCTATCCGGTCCGATTGGTATCTTTCTAGCTTATTGTCTTTTACAATCTAAGGACTATCAAAATGCCGCCGGCACTCTACTTTCAGTCTCCGCTGGAACATTTATCTATATCGGTGCCTGCGACTTACTTCCGGAAATCCATCGAACCGATGGCGAGAAACTCCAACGTCTCATCTCTTTCATTATCGGAATTCTTATCAGCATCATCAGCGGTTATTTAATTCATTAACTACTGAGATTTACTTTCTTCGGTTGAGGGCACTCTAATTTCTTGTTTAGGTAAAGGTCGGTTTGGAGACTCTATGGCAGCGACTTTACTCTCCACCTTTTTTACCATTTCCTTGTCTTTATCTTTGGCGAGACCGGCAGCTTTTTTGTACGCCTCAACAGCTTTGGTTTTTTCCTGTTTTGCCATGTAGACATCGCCTAAGTGTTCATAAACGATCGCTTCGTCAGGAATTAATTCTGAAGCTATTTTTAGCTTTTCTAAAGCCTCAGTAACTTCCCCCTTTTTAAACTTCACCCAAGCCAATGTATCTGTAATATACCCATCATTGGGTCTTAATGTCAGAGCTTTAGCAGCTTTCTCTTCGGCTTCTGCTAAATTCTCTCCTCTTTCGGCATAGTAATAAGCAATGAAATTTAGCGCATGGGCATTGTCCCCTTGAATTTCAACCAGCTTTTTCATAATACTCAAAGCTTCAGCTGACTTTCCAACCTTGTCTAAAATTGCCCCCTGAAAATAAAGCAATCTTTCATCGTTTTTGACTTGCTTTAATCCTTGCTCGATGACGTCTAGGGCCTTTTTATACTGCTTTTGGCTCTCATAAATAGATGCCTTAAGATCGTAAAACTCAGCGACTTCTTTATGCTTTTTAATGAGTTGGTCACTGAAAGCTAAGCCCTCTTTAAATCTTTGAGTCTCTTTATAAATATATCCCACTCGAAGCATCGCTTCTTGATAGAGAGTTGAATCTTTATTAATTTTTTTAAACTCACCTAGAGCGAGGTTCCACTGCTTTTGTGCCTGATAAACCCACCCTAAATAGAAAGCAACATTGTCCGAACCCGGCTGCTCTTTTAGAATTTTTTGGAATTTCTCTTTAGCCTTTTCATAATTTTTTAACTCAAAGTGAAGGAGTCCCACTTTAACTCGAGCAGTATAATCATCAGGCTGACTCTCTTCATATTCCGAAAGGGCCTCAAGAGCCTCATTGAGTTGATTCTTTTGAAGGTGGAGAAAACCAAGCCGTTTCTTAAAAGGACCCTGTCCTTGAATTTTCGAGTAAACCTGGATAGCTTCATCCAATTCATTATTTTTTTCGAGAATCAATCCCAACGCAGTTCCTGCTTCGACAAAGGAGGGTCGTTGCTGCAAACACTTCTCCAAATCGGCTTTAGCTTCTTCCAACTTATTTTTTTCAATAAATATTCTAGCCCGATAAAAAAGTGCGATGGAATTGTCGGGATTTTCTCGTATTAATTTAGTCAACCCATCAATGGCTTTGTTATCGTCCCCCATTTCGGAATCGAGCATAGCCACTAAGATCCCAGCTCTTTGATGAGTGGGATCTAACTCTAGTACTTTCATATAAGTCTTTTTGGCTTCAAGGAAATTTTTAGCTGAAGTTAGAACTTCGGCTAAGCTAAATTGGTATTCAATCGATTTTGGTTCCTTTTCCACCGCAATTCTTGCTGCTACTACAGCTTTTTCTATATCCCCCGCCATCACATAGGCTTTTGCGATTTCATTATTGAGATGTGCACTCTTGGGATCTTTTTTAATAGCTTTTTCAAAATAGGAAACGGCTTCCTTCCAACGTTGTTCGTAAATACTCTTTTTGGCTTTGATATAATCAAGGTCACTCGCTTCGTCTTCGGAGTTGTCAACCAAACTTGGACTTTCAGATTCTACGTTTTCACTTGGACTATTCGATGTGTTGCCAGCCAAACTTTTGTCAAAACACACACCAACCACGGCCAAAAACCAAAGCGTTATTAAACTTAGTCTCATGATTCACCCCAAAGAGGTTGTGAAATAACTTCACTTTAGTTATCGGAATATTTGAGAATTTACGTAAAAGGACAAAGTTGTGTTTTGTGTAATAATTTAACGCAACGCAAAGCTATCGGATTAAATGCTGATTTAGTTCTCGGTGTGTTTTGTTCTTTTAATAAGTCTTCTCGACTCCAACGAAATCCATAGCGCCTATGGCCTTAAAGATAAATTTTGTCCCGAAACGCGATAGAGTTTAATTAAAGCCTTAGATCTTACTCTTAAGCCCTTTAATGAACTCATTCCATAAATCGGTGTACTTTCTTTCACGGTGAATCACGGCCTCAATGACCTCGACACTATGATTTTGCGTCGTGGGAACGCCCAATTCAACGCTGATGTCATTTAAGCCATCGATATTCTCCACAAGCGGAAAGGAAATAGAAATTAGTTCAGGTTTTTGATTCATTTGATAAGCTTTGAGAGCCTCTCGGGCTACTTTTCTTCCAAATAAAATAAACTCTCCCAAGTCAAAGTCTTTTTTATTTTGATCTAGACAACTCTTAAAGGCGGGAGTTGTTCTCACTTTCTCAAACTCCCTCTCTACCTGTTCAGCAGTTGAAATTGAAGAAAATAGGATTCCCATCTGTAAGTGTTTCTCGAGATCACCCCAAATCATATCCAAATCTTTGTAGGGATCGGGTTTTTGTGTTTTCTCAACAACAACTGTGCAAAAGACATCGGCTAAACTGTGCGTACCCACAGTTTTATCATCAGCCATCAAAAATGGGTGACAGAACAGAAATAGTGAAATGATGAAAAATAAACGCCACATATGTTTTTCGCCCCCCAACCCCAACGGACATTTTTCGTCTAAAACTAGCCAAATTTGGCACTTTTACTGCGTTTCCTTAAATCTTGAGCTCCTCGAAAGAAATGGGTCAACGATCTTAATTCTTGTCGAGTCTTCGGAAGTTTCAAATAGCCATCAGATAGTTTTGTCTTGGTTTGATCCTGCGAAGAAAATTGGACGACAGCAATGCTCTGATCCAACTTTTTTATTTGCCTCACTAGCTCTGTCGCATTTAAATCCTCGGCTCGATAATTGTCGGCTAAGATAACCAAATCAAAGACATTATCGGTGGCAGCGTAGAGCGTTTCCCAGGCTGTATATCTAGAAACCACCTCGACCTCTTCCCCTAGTTCATGACTTAAAAAATCACTCAAAACTGGAACTAAGGCAGAGTGAATTCGTTTATTTTCATGGGAGAAAAGAACCTTAATTTTTTTATGGCCCGTTTGAACAACCGAATTCAACATTGGTATTTCCAAAGCCCCCCCTTTCTTAGTTCCCCTCAGAGAATAAAAAAGCCATTAACTGGTCTGCAAGAGACTTGCCAGCCTATTTGCGACAAATCCCAGCCTTTCCATTTTGATATTGATTCTCATTTTCATTTTTGTTAAGAACGAAATATGCGAGTTTTTTCTTCTCAGGTATTACTTCGAAAATACCACCGCTGGCTAGGCGGAGTCCTTGCATTACCTGGACTGTTTTTATTCGTTTCAGGACTTATCCTTCAACTTAGGAACCATATCCCTTGGCTCCAACCCACTCTACCTGACCAGCCGCCAGTGATCAGCACTCCAGTCTTTGTTGTCGATGAAACAAAGCTCTTAGAAACCATCAACCTTTCACTGCCTAAAGCACCCATTTTACATACAGATATTAACCAAATAGATATTAGACCTCATAAAAATTTAATCCGAGTTAGAACAAAAAAATACTTTGAGTACCAGTTGAGCATAAACCCTCTAAAACTTTTAAACCACGGCCCGAAATACTCGACGCTTGTTCTTTCACTGCACTCCGGCGAATATTTTGGTTCTGCAATAAAGTATTTTCTTTTTTTACCGGTATCGTTTCTTCTTTTGGGGCTTTGGATAAGCGGCGTTTGGCTATTACTGTCAGTTAGAAGGACTGCTTCATTATGATTCCTTCTGAAGATTTCATGTTTGGACTCGAAACCGAGTTTCTTCTGCTTGATGCTGAAACTTTTCGGCCGTTGTGGTACCAGGAATTGGCATTTGAAAAATTAAATAGAATCTTTTTGGGTTTGCCAAACAGGGATATTTCAATGCTTGGGCTAAAGCCGCATCCCCCACATGATAAATTGAGCCATTATTTAGTTGAAGGATATCATTGCTATAATAATGTAACTCAACCAGTTTCTATTCTCCCAAAAGGAATCGAAATTCGAACCTCGGTTTGTTCTTCTATTCAGGAGACCGTAACTCAACTCTCAAAACTTTTTAAGCGTCTTTCAATGGCCCTATTGAAAGAAAATTATCGAATGTGTTCCATTTCCCACCATCCCAGAGAAACGACGTTCTCTGGACCTCAAAATCACCGGACCCCTCCTCAGTGGGAATGGGCCCAAAAAGCTATGGTTACGTACGGGCCGGATATTAATATTAAAATCCCGAATTCATTTTTAACCGAAAAGTTTTGGAGTGAGATTTACCAAAAAGTGTACTTTTATGCACCAGCTCTAGCTGCGACTTCATTTAATTCCCCTTTTTACAATAATACTTTATGGCGAACAGACGGACATTTGGGACTTAGCGCGCGTACTTTTAACAGAGTAGACTATGCGCCTATCTTTGAGTTTCATCCCGATCAAAATGGACGGTTCGAGTGCAATATCTTTGAAGTAGCCTCGAGTTTGCTTGAATACGAATGTTTTTTTCTAATGTGGTTATCTTTACTGACTGATGACTCGCTTAGAGGGAGGGCTTCAGCTGCTTCTTTTAAACAGGAAATGAAGGAGTCGGCCGTGTTTGGTCTTAACTCACCCAAATTTTTTAGCCGTGTGATGAGATTAATCGAATCTGCTTATTATAATTTACCCCGATTTGGCTTTAGCCCGGAGCCCTTAGGTAAATTTAGTGAAAAGTTTTCGCAAGGTTTCTGCCCCTCTATTCAACTCCAAAACATATTTTTAGAAACAGGTTCCATCGAGCTTGCTTTAATGGAAAAAATTGAGCTTTTCGATGAGTGTCACTCTCCGCTGAAACAACAATGGGAACAGCCCCAGGAGGCAATACATGCTTAATAATAATTTTTATTTTGGACTTGAGGCTGAATTTTTGATTGTCGACTCAGAAACTTTCAATCCCCTTTGGCATCCCCAACTCTCTTTTGAAAAATTAAATCATATTTTGGAAGCCGCTACCGACAGGTTTAACGGCAACCTGGAGGGGCTTGAAATAGAAAAACCTCATACCAAGCTTATGCCTTATGCGGTTGAAGGGTATGCGATCGTGGATCAGGATTTCTTTCCCACCGATCTTCTTCCAAAAGGAATCGAGATTCGAACTCCTGTGAGACATTCGATTGAAGATTGTTTGGTATCTCTTCATGAACTACATACAAACCTACAGATTGAGCTAAAGAATTATGGGTTATTGGCTTCCTCTTTATCTCACCATCCTACTGAATCTAAATTTTATGGCCCTCAAAACAAACGCCGACATGATTACTGGCAATGGTCGATGGAAGTCATGACAACCTATGGTCCCGATTTTAACATCAGCCTTCCACAATCTCTTAGGCAATCCATCGATCCGGATATTCTCGATCAAAAAGTGAATTACTATGGTCCCAGTATGGTTGCTTTTTCGCTTGCTTCCCCTTTTCTGAGCGGAGAACCTTGGAAGATTCGTGATTCCATTGGAAAATCGGTGCGTACTTACCGACGGAGTATACTGGCGCCCCTTATTGAGCTTCATCCAGAGGAAAATGGAAGAATGGAATTTAAGGGCTTTGATATGCCTTGGCACCGAGAGGACTTTCACGCCTATTTTCTTCTCTGGTTAACACTTTTATTGGACACACAATTAACGGGGAGAGCTTCAAAAAGCTCCCGTATTTTTGATCTCGGTCAAGTCGCAAGGCTCGGATGGCATGCCGAAACTATCCAGGAAAGAGCCGATGAGATTCTCAATAGCGCATTTCATGTATTACCCCAATGGGGATTTGAGACAAAACCTTTGTTTCAACTTAGAGAAAGACTGCTTCAGCAAATGACTCCAGCTGATCTTTTGATTCAAGACTATTATGTTTTTGGCAATTTGCGAGAATCGCTAAAAAGACTTACTTGCCTAAACTAAAGATGAACTAAATGTGCCTAAAAAATCGATTGGCACCTTTACGCTTTATTGGCTGCCACACGGTTTTTGGAAGTATGGGAGTCTCCTGAGGACCCGCCAGGTTGGTTGAGGCGAGATAAGGAGCCGATACTTGAGCCTCCGGGTCCGCCACCACGGCGCCAATCGTGGAATTTCTCAACCCACTTCAATAGCCCTTGGGGGGCATGGTTGCGCTTCCAATGGCCCGCGGCGTATTTATTTGCCTCGCCCCAAGTAGGATAGATGTGGATTGTGCCAAGAATTTGGTTCATGCCGAACCCGTGTTTCATGGCAGAGATGAACTCGAGAATGATATCCCCGGCGTGGTCGCCGGTGATCATGGCCCCCAAGATTTTGTCTTTTCCGGGTACCGTCAACACTTTCACGATGCCATGGGCCTCTTGATCGGCAATAGCCCGATCCAAGTCGTCGATTCCGTAAGTGGTGACTTCGTAGGGGATTCTTTTTTCTTTTGCTTCGGTCTCGGAGAGGCCAACGCGGGCCACTTCAGGATCGGTAAATGTGCACCAGGGCACCACACGATAGTCGACGCGAAACTTTCGGAACGTTCCAAATAGCGCATTCACCGCCGCATACCAGGCCATGTGAGAAGCGGTGTGGGTGAATTGATAGGGTCCGACCACGTCTCCCACCGCAAAAATGTTGGGATAATTGGTTCGAAGGAATGGGTCGACCGCGACGGTTCCCTGCTTTGAGATCGCCACTTCAAGTTCCTCGAGTCCAAAGCCTTTCAAGTTCGCCTTGCGCCCTAAGGCAACAATAACTTCGTCAAACTCAACTTGCATTTTTTTACCGTGATGATCACAAACGAGAAACTTTCGATCGCCATCGATAACAAATTCCTCTGCTGAGTAATCTACGAAAACATTCATTCCATCTCGCTTAAAGCTTTCCATCACAAGATCAGCAGCCTCATGATCTTCTCGCGCAAGAATGCGTGGACCTTTTTGAACTAGTGAAACTTGCGCCCCGAGCCTTTGAAAACATTGGGCCAGCTCGCTACCGATGGGGCCCCCACCTAAAACCAGGAGTTTTTTGGGAAGCTTACGAAGCGACCATACCGTGTCACTATCTAGGAACTTAATCTTCTCGACCCCCTTAATGTGGGGAGCGGCTGGGCGTCCCCCAGTCGCAATGATGATGTTTTTGGTGGTGAGTCTCGTGCCGTTCACTTCGACTTCGTAGGGGCTGATAATCTTTGCGGTCCCACTGATACAGTCGACGCCCAGGTCTGTGTAGCGCTCGATGGAGTCATGTGGCTCGACGTGTTTGATGACCTTTTGGACCCGTTCCATGACTTCTGCAAAGTCAAAATCGACAGTCACGTTACGGATTCCGAACTCTTTGTGCCGCTTGATATGGGAGAGAAGTTTTGCGGATTTGATCAGCGCCTTACTGGGAACGCAGCCGGTGTTAAGACAATCTCCACCCATCTTGTGTTTTTCAATCAAAGCGACTTTGGCTTTTACGGCTGCCGCGATGTAGGCCGAGACCAAGCCCCCGCTCCCCGCGCCGATCACGACGATATTGTAGTCAAATTTAGCAGGCTTTTTATAGCGTCCCAGATATTTACGAGATTTTACATATTCAATAAGGCTTTTTGCGACCAAGGGGAAAATGCCCAAGAGTGCGAACGAAAGGAGCAGAGACGGCGACAAGATCCCTTTTAGCGAAGAGATCTGAGACAGTTGGGTGCCGGCGTTCACGTAAACCGCGGTTCCGGGAAGCATTCCCACCTGACTGACAAAGAAGAACTTCAAAACGCTCAAAGGGGTCAGACCCATGACGAGATTCACTACGAAGAATGGGAAGGCAGGAATCAAGCGCATGGTGAAAAGGTAGAAAGCTCCGTCCCGGGCAATTCCTTCGTTGATGGCAGTGAGTTTGTCCCTGAACTGAGATTGCACGGAATCCCTTAAGACAAATCTTGATGCCAGGAAAGCGGCCGTGGCTCCAATAGTGGAAGCAAAGGAGACAATCACAAGCCCTGCACTCAGGCCAAATAAGGCACCGCCGGCCAGGGTCAATATCGTCGCTCCCGGAAGAGAAAGAGCGGTGGTGAGAATATAAATCCCCATATAGGCCGCTATCGTGCCCACGCGATTGCGCTCATAGTACTGTTGAAAGGCTCCCTGCTGCGACTTCAAGTAATCCAGCGTCAGGTACTGCCCGAGATTGAACTTGAAGAAAGCGAAAATGGTGGCCGCTGCGGCAACGACGACGAAGACACGGACGAAGGTATTCTTTTTCATGAAGGCTCCTAGCTTTAGGAGTAATCGGTAGAAATGATAGAAAGAAAAAGTGCCAGTCGTCTTTTTACACGCCGCACCATCTAAACCCTTGTTTTCACTTGGGAATTAACTACATACTATTGGCCATTTGCCGATGAGGTGAATTATCAATAAGAAATGGGCCTTTAT
>VGSE01000078.1 GCA_016875135.1 Deltaproteobacteria bacterium | reverse complement strand
TTACGTGATGTGCTCAAAGCTCTTGATGGCGTCTATCCCGCACTTGAAATTGTCGATAGTCGTTATGAAGGTTTCATTTTTAAACTTGAGGATGTTGTAGCCGACAACACTTCAGCGGCAGGTTTCATGGTCGGAAGAGTTAATTTAATGGCTCAACTCGATGAACTAAATCTCTTGGGAATTACGGTGAGAAAAAATGGAGCTATTGTGGAAACGGGAGCTCCAGCTGCTGTGTTGGGGGATCCTTTGCTTTCGGTTATGTCGTTAGCCAATAGTTTGGGAGCAGAGTCAAAAGGGTTACCCCCAGGGCTTGTCATTTTAACGGGGGGTATCACTCAAAGCGTTTCATTTGCCAAAGGGGATCGAATTGAGGTTGAGTGGCCGCAAGAGGTTCTCTCCTTCACTGCCGAGTAAAAGAGTTCTATGTTTGACCGAACCCAATTGTTTTCACTCGAACGAGGTGGCATTACTGAGATTATTGTTCATGGAGAAATTGTCATTTTTGATGGACAAAAGGTTTTGTTTAAAACACGAGACTGTCTTGGAAAATACCCGGCTCGTTCTCTTTTAAAGCCTTTTCAGTTTTTGGCCACTGGGCTTGTAGATTCTTTAGAGAGTGATTCAAAATACGTTCCTTCTCTGGGATCCATCTCTGCCACGCACGAGCAGATTGACTACTTAAAAAAATGGTTTTCAGACAAACGATCTCAAGAGTTAGTATCCAAACTAAGATTGCCACCTAATTATCCTTCTTGTGAAAGTAATCGACAAAAAATAAAAGAACAGGGGGAGGGGCCTTCCCCTTTGTTTCACATGTGTTTTGCCAAACACATGGCGATTTTAGAGTGTTGTTTCAATAATGGGTGGGATCTCGCTTCTTATCACCGAACCAATCATCCCTACCATACGAGACTTAAAGAAGTGTTGGCCAGTGTTTTAGAAATTAACCCTTCTCAAATGAACTTTGTGACCGATGGTTGCAAATTACCGACGCCTGTTTTGTCCATGTCACAAATGGCGATGCTGTATCAGCGATTGGCCGCCGCCGAATCGGGGCGCGAACTTTATAAAATTCAACAGCAGATGATGATGCATCCTAGTTGGATAGGCGGCCCTGATCGGGTCGACACATTGATCATGAAAAAAAATAGGGGAGTGATTGCTAAAGAGGGGGCAGATGGGCTTTTAGCAATCGCCGTTCTTCCGAACTTTACTTATCCGAGTGGTTTGGGAATCGTCGTGAAACTTTGGGCTGGTTATTATCCAAAATTAGCGGCTATTGCGGTTGGTCCCATTTTTAAGGCTCTAGGGTTAAAATCGGTAGAGGATGTCTCCCCGGACCATCAGGTGGTTTATCACTATCAACCTTTCGAACCCCATAGAGCAGAGTATTGGGATATCAGCCCTGAGATTACTGAAAGTATTGCCGTGTGGCCGGGAGACAAGTCTTTTAAACGAAAGATTAGTTTGGATACTGGGTTGGGAAACCCTATTACACTCTCGAGTTTTGAGACTACGGTACATGTCGGGGCGCACACCGATGCGATTAACCATTTTGAAAAGACCGATTTAGGGATCGAAAGTCATCGATTGGATCCCTATAAAGGGAGCTGCCAAGTGATTGAAATTCGAAAATCAAGAGGCCGAGCCATCGAGGTGAGCGATCTTATCAATAAACCCCTTTTAGCCGACAGAGTTTTATTTAAAACAGGATCGTTTCCCAATCCCAACCAGTTTAACGAAGACTTTTTGTGGATAGCCCCTGAGACGATTGAGTATATGGCGAAACAAGGCGTGGTATTGGTTGGGATCGATACCCCTTCGATTGATTCATTTTCATCAAAAGACCTTCCCGCCCATCATACGACGACAAAAGTAGGAATGAAAATTTTGGAGGGGGTCGTTTTAAGTGAAATCAATGAGGGAATCTATCAACTTTCGTGTCTTCCGCTTCGAATTAAAGGAGCTGACGCTAGCCCTGTTAGAGCTGTTTTGAGTCGTGGTTAGTATCCCGGAGATAAGTGAGTTCTAATTTCCCAAAGCTCAGGAAAAAATCTTTTACTTAGTGTTTGGGAAAGATAAGCAACTCCTAATGAGCCTCCTGTACCTCGTTTCATGCCTATCATTCTTTCAACCATCTGGACGTGGCGGTATCTCCAAAGTAAAAGTTGTTCATCATAGTCCATTAAGGCTTCACATAAAGTTTGAAGATCGTGGTGCTTGGGGTTTTGATAAATTTCAAGTAGGGCTTTTTGAATCAAATCGGAATCTATCTGAGGGATTAGTTTTCTTTTTAGAAGGAGGTTTTTAAAGGTTTCACTTAGGCTTCCATGAGATTGAAGTTGGTTAAGTTTTGGGAGCCATTCAGGCTCAAGGGGAGCAAATTTCTTGTAGTCCTCAATAGATGCTCCTGAAAGAATTTCCAATTCTCTGAATTGCAAACTTTGAAAACCACTTGCAGGGTTTAAATTGGATCGAAACTTGTTAAAGTCGGTAGGAGTCATCGTTTCTAAAACATCCAATTGTTGTATGAGAACTTTAAAAATTGCAGAAACTCTCTTAAAAGTATGGAAAGAGGAGATGAGGTCATTGTTGCCCAAAGAGAGAATGAGAGATTTTAATTCGAATAGAATCAGTTTGAACCAGAGTTCGTAGACTTGGTGAATAATAATAAAGAGTAATTCATCATGAGCCTCAGGTGTCGCAATTGGATTTTGCAAGCTTAAAAGCTCTTTGATTTTTAAGTAAGAAGAATAAGTGAGTTCTTTTTCCGGAGACGGTATTTTAGGGTTCAAAGTTGCCTTCCCACCCACCAAATTCACGGGGGTTGATGTTGTATTTTTTTATTTTTCTTAACAGAGTATTTTTTGGAATATTTGCAATCTCCGCCGTGAGATTAATTCTTCCGCTATTTTTCTTAAGTGCTTGAACAATAAATTCTCTTTCAAAGCTCTCTTTTCCTTTTTCCCAATCGAGGCTCTCGACTTCCCGGATAGACTTTTGTGCTAAAGGCGATTTTTTTGAGGCTTTTCTGATGTAATCGGGAAGGCTCATATAAGATAAAACAGAAGAGGATTCTACGACAAAAGCGTGCTCTATTGCATTTTCAAGTTCTCGGATGTTTCCTGGCCACCTGAAGCTTTCTAGAGCGTTTAAGGCTTCCGGGGAGATAGTTTCTATCCATTTACTATGTTCTAAATTAAACTTGTCAATGAAGTGAGTAATTAAACTCGCAATATCGTCTCGGCGGTCTCGAAGTGGTGGAAGAAAGATAGGCATAACATTGAGACGATAATACAGGTCTTCTCTGAACTTGTCTTCTCGAATGAGTTTTTCTAAGTCCCTGTTGGTGGCAGCGATAATTCTGACATCAGATTTAACCTCTCTAGAACTGCCCACAGGAGTGAAAGAATGCTCTTGTAATACTCGTAGCAGTTTGACTTGAGTGGCGGGGCTTGTGTCTCCGATTTCATCAAGAAAGAGGGTCCCTTTGGCTGCAGCTTGAAATTTTCCAATCTGTCTTTGATCAGCTCCGGTAAACGCACCCTTCTCATGACCAAAAAGTTCGCTTTCGATTAATGTTTCTGGGATGGCTGCGCAATTGACCGCAACGAAAGGGCCATCTTTGCGAGGACTATTAAAGTGAATGGCTCTAGCAACGAGTTCTTTTCCTGTTCCGTTCTCACCGCGAATGAGGACCGAAGTATTAACTCGTGTTAATTTTTCTACGACATGAAACACTCTTTTCATTTCTCGACTTTGTCCTACACACTCTCTTCCCTCACCGGGATTTAGCATGGGGGCCGACAAACTAAGTTTGTGGATCATGTCATGGGCCTTTTTGGCTTTAGAAACTAAATCGAGAAGTGTTTTTTCGTTGATCGGTTTTTCGACGTAATCAAAAGCCCCTTCGCGCATGGCCTCGACTGCATCTTTGATATTCGCATGGGCGGTCAACAGAGCTACTGTCGTTGATATCTCTTGGTCTCGAAGGTGAGTAAGGAGTTCAAGGCCGGTCATCCGTGGCATTCGTACGTCACATAAAACTAGGGCACAAGGGGAATGAGCTAATATTTGGGCAGCTTGCATTCCATCGCAAGCTTCAGCAACATGATAGCCGTGAGAGCCCAATAGGCTAACGACCTGTTTTCGTAATGCTTCTTCGTCATCGACGACCAAAATAGAGTACATGGAAGCGTTCTCCTAAACCCCAGCCTTTAACACCCCTTTAAAGAGACGGCATGGTATACCAGAAATTGAAAATCATCGCAATCTTAAGCCCTTCTGGAATGGTCTAAGTAATCGAAATATTTATGTTAACTATTGTTGGAAGGGAAGGGTAAAAGATACAGTTGTTCCTATGCCTAACTCACTTTCTATAGTGAGCGTTCCTTGATGAAGCCGCACAAAATAGTTGGCTAAGTAAAGCCCTAGACCGGTCCCTGAGGTCTTATCCTGAGCGGGAGACGACCTAAAGAACTTTTCAGTGACACGAGGAATGTCTTGCTGACTGATTCCCATACCTTGGTCACGAATCGTCACTTTGACTTCACTTTGGGTTTCTGTGGTTGTGATTAAGACTTCTGTTTGAGAAGGACTATATTTAAGGGCATTTTCAATCAAATTAGTTACAACCTCTTGAATCAGCTTTTGGTCTCCTTCGATGGAAAAGAGTGGTTCGAGGTTTAGAATAATTTTGATCTGTTTTTCTTCTGCTAAGAATTTCAAGTCTGAAGCACTCGTTTCTACGATACGGTTGAGATCCAAAACTTCTTTCGAAGCCTCCAGAGACATAGATTCGAGTCGCGTGACTTTTAAAATATCTGAAATCAATCTGGCTAAATCGCCACCGGTTCGATCTATGGCCATTAGAGATTCAATAACGTTGTTAGGGAGGTTTTTGTTTTCGGTAATTAAGCGATTGGTAATGGCTTTAATTTTGGCAATCGGTGTTTTTAAGTCATGACTAAAAAGGGAAATAAAATTGTTTTTAAATTGATCTAGCTCCTTAAAAGTTTTTGCTTCCTGTTCTAATAACCATTGGGACTCTTCCTGTTTGCGTAAAGCGTAACCTAAAAGGATCAAATGGGTGCCTAGAATAGAAATAATCACGTTGGAAATTCCTACCCAGATTTTAAACTCGGAGAACATGAATAGGCTAACGATAAAAACGAACGCTAATAGAAAACTTAGAATAATCCAAGCTAACGTGAGAGGATAATACAAAACAATAAAACCGGCTAAAACTACGGCCAATAAAGACAAACACAAGGTGTAAGATTTAGAAAGACTCTTAATTTCACGGTTATTAATAAAGGTGTCTAGAATATTGGCTTGAACTTCGAGACGTGACATTTTTCCAAACGGGGTGATGAAGTCCGATGCGGGGGAGCTTTCTTTGCCGATCAATACTATTCTGTTTTTAAAGAGATTCGGGTCGAGAGTTTGAGCAACGAAAAGATCCCAGGCGTTATAGTTAGGGAAGCTTCCAGCTCGGCCCCGAAAATCTATTTTTAAAGGTTCAAGGAGATCTCTTGAATGGGTCGGATGGCCGAGGGCTCGTTGAGCAGCAAGGGCCAATGAGGATCCGTAGGAGTAGTAGAGATAGGATTGGCGAATGATGTTGTCCAGATCGGGAAATAAATTGTTAAAGCCATAATTATTTCCCACAGTTAAACGAGTAGGGGCGCTAAGCCTGTTTTCATTCCCAATGACACCTGAAAAGACAAACGGTTGAGACGAGGGGCGCGAGGGAGTGTTGAGATCGATCCAGTCGAAAAACTGAGTAAACACAATGAGTCTGGGTTGAGTCTGCGAGAGTTTTTTAATGAGGTCCGAGTAAAAGGAATTTAAATAGATGGAGAGGTTTCCCTGTTCAATGGCTAGGGCTTTTAAGGGGAGCGAGTGACTGTCTTTTTGTGATAATTGGTAAAGTTTCGCATCACTGACTCTAACTAAAACGATTGAAGTGTCGTTGTTTTGAGTGCCCCTTAGCTTAAAAAATTGATCATAAAGCCACTGATCCAAATTCCCCAAGGGAATAAAAATCAGCATCAAACAGACTAGGATCCTGATTAGTAGGTTAAACTTCAGCATGGAGCGGCATCATAGCAAAAACGCCATTGAAAACAACCAGCAGAATAGGGCATCCCTGGCCCTTTTGAGTGAGCCCTGGCGCAAAGGTATTAAAGCCTAATTCCCAGGAGAAATTCGAGACCGTTAATAGTGGAGTCGGAACCGAATCGATTCACTAACCACTTTAGTTCAACCATAAGGGGATTAAATTCGAAGCCCGTTTCCAAGATGAAACTCGGTAAAAACAAAGTCTCTTCGTAAGGTGAATTATCCGTTAAAGTTCGATACCATAAAGCTGTGCTGACCCCAACACCGATTCCAAAAGTGCTTGAGTCTGAAAATTGCCACATTCTTCTTGCGATGCCTTCTAGATCAAAAACATGAACCGATTGTAAAACGTAACGATAGCCGATCATTCCTCTTAACATTAAAGGGATGTTCTCGGTCATTCGAGAGTAGTCGTAATCAAAGACCACACCGCCTCCAAAACCAAAATCATTGAAGTAATCTCCGGTTGGCTGTTTATTCGAAGCTTCGAGTTTGGGTTCAATAAAGAAGTTTCCTCCTGCTGCAAAAGCGACGTGAAAGATGCCCGCGTCGACTCTGGGGTCTTGTTCCGTGCCAAAATACCTTTTCTCTTTTTTTTCAGGCTTGGCCGGTTCTTTAGACTTACTCGGAGCGTCCGGTTGGGCCGATTTCGCAGGGAGAAGATCTTCTATTGGTTCCTCAGTCGGTTCTTCTGCCATCACGTACGGTGCTAATAAGAAGTTAAAGGTTAGAACTAACCCAACAAAAGTAGATAAAAGTCGAAGCATGGAGTCTCCAAGATGATTTTATTTTATTTTAACATATCAATAGTTCTAAGGAGATAACTCACCGTATTAAACAACGTTTCGCGATATCATTTTCCGATGCCCTCCTTGAAAAAAGCCCTCCTTTTAGGTCTGATGTTCTCTTCTCTTCTTCAAGCGGCTGTGAAAGATAATTTAAAAAAAGGATTTCATCTCGATATAGGAGCCATTCAAACTCATTTGAAAAAACGTCTTGAATCTCCTCCCGGCTATGAAAATTTCGTTTCTTCTTTAACTGGATATATCCGGTTTCGCAGCTCGTTTCCCTTAGGATCGAAATGGGTGTGGGAACCCTCTTTGGGAACTCTTATTCCATGGAAATCGGGTCCTGATGGACAAACTAAAAAGGTTACGACCCATTTAGATTTAACTCTAAGTTATCCCCTCACCCAGTGGTTAAGAGTTCGTTTGGGACCAGGGGTTCAGTGGTTGTTTTCATTCTCCGATGGGGGGGCTGTCATTTTAGACAACGGAACCTCAACTTCGACTTTTTATACACCCAACTACGCAAGCCATAGTTTCACAATGACTCTTCAAAGCGGACTTGGAGTTCTCATTAGCTCAAAAATTTCCTTAAATCTCGAGATCTACGGTTCAGGTTTGTTCGATAACTTAAGAAGGAACTTTGATTTGGCTTTAACGGCGGGGTGGAGATTATGAAGCTTGCTTTGTTATTGGGGTTACTCTCATCTGTAGGCTGGTCATGGACCCATGTAGGAAATAATATTCGAGGCTGGAAAGAACAGCCTGTGACTTTTTATGTTAATTATTCCAACTGTCCTCTTTCTGAATCCGAAATCAATGACATTATCGATCAAGCGATTAAGAGCTGGAATGGAGTGACCGATTCTAAATTGGTTGTTGGAAGGGCTGAAACTTCGACAACGGTCGCGAGTTTTCTCAATAAGACCGCTGTTAAACTGCCTGTGATTTTATGTGATCCCAGTTTCGCAACTCAGATCGGCAACTCAGTCGTTAACGTGGTTCCCGCAGCTACTTTTTTCTCACAAACCGATAATGATGGGAACTTAATCTATTCAGGTGTTTTACTTAATGCTCAGAATGGAGCTGCTGCTAACATTGCTAACTTGTCGCGAGGCCAAGTGGAACTGACACTTGCTCACGAAATGGGCCATGCTCTAGGGCTTGGTCACTCCTCTATTCCCGAGGCCCTAATGTATTTTAGTTTGGGGGATAAGCAGCTCCCCCTATTAACTGAAGATGATATCGATGGGATCGCGCACATCTATCCTAGGAATGAATTTACGGGTGGGCTTTTAGGGTGCGCTGCAGTCCATTCGATAGCCAGTTCGCAGTCGGACACCGCAATCACTCGCGGTTTGTCGCCAATCGTGTTGATGATATTTTTAAATTGGATTTTCGGCAGGTTGTTGTTCCGCAAAAACAAAAGCAGAACTATACTTGAACGACCTCTTTGACTTCAGGAATAGCTTCTTTAAGACGAGTTTCTACTCCCATTTTCAATGTCGCTATTGAGCTTGGACAGGAACTACAAGCTCCTTGAAGGTGAAGATAAACAATCCCATCTTCAAAACGTCCAAAGGTAATATCTCCCCCGTCCATAGCTACAGCAGGTCTAATCTCGTTGTCCAAAATCTCTCGAATTTTTTGTTCGATTTCGGAAATTTCTCCTGAAGATTGAGGAGTAGGACGGTTGAGCCACTCTTCTGTGAAATAGGGGGTGCCGCTCAAAACAAAGGCTTCGACCGATTTTGGAACCGAATCGGCAATGACATCCCAGTCGCCTTCGTTGGCTTTGGTGATGGTTATGAAATTGGTTCCAATCATCACTCCTGCTATCCCTTTAATCTGAAATATCTTTTGAGCCAAAGGAGAATCTGAAGCCGTAGAACTGTCAGTAAAGTTAGCAGCTCCCCGGTCTAAAAACTTACGATTAACCACAAACTTAAGAGTGTTGGGGTTAGGGGTAAACTCCAAAGTAACTGTTACCGGCTCGGTCATGTCTAAATCCTCCGTTTACGGTTTCTACCATACTCCAAAAACCCATGAAATTTCCAGAGCTAAGTTGTGTTAGCAAGCAGAGGTATTATAAATAATTACCTAGTTGAAATTAAGGAACCATGTTAAACCCCTTCGAGGATGTTGCGGGATTTACTAGTGGTTTTACTGTTTTTGACTTTGGTTTGTAATTACGTTTACGCTGTGAACGAACCCCAAATACTAGATGCGATCGAAGTTCGTTCAAAAAAGGGATATTCTAAATCGACTGCTATCTCAGAAAACCCTAATCAAACTATCCTTATTAATGATTCAAAAGAGAATTCTTTTAACCAGGTTTTACAAAAAACCACAGCAGTTTGGATTCCCCCTTCATCGTCAGCGACAAATCCAAGTATTTTTTTAAGAGGGCAGGTTGGGGTCCAGAACCGTTTTTTTCTTGAGGGGATTGCTTTAACCGACGGTCAGTTTAATTCCGACCATGTTGGATTGGTTCCCTTTCAGAGCTTAGGGCGTATCGAAATTTATCCCGACGGGGCTCCGGTAGGGCTCAATTCAGAAGGGTTGGGAGGGGCAATCGACCTTCATCTCCTAGAGTTTTCCCAATCAAGTTTTGGCCTGAAAAGCGGAAGCTTAGGCATGGTTGAACTTCAATCTAAGAGTTCTTTAGATCGCGGGAAAACTACGATGGTTATAACAGCAACGCGATCCAACGAGGATTTTAACTACTATGATGATGGCGGAACGCCTTACAATGCAAGCGACGATTCTATAAATCGAAGAGAACACAACCGCTACTCTAAATTAGCTTTGGTTCCCAAGATTTCCTTGTATCAAACAGATCGTATTAATTTAAACTATATTGGTGCCAACAGTTTTAGAACGCTTCAAGTCCCAGGCTCAGTCTCCATTCCCTCTTACGGGAATCTAAAACAGATCTTTCACCTTTCAGCTTTTAATTTTCGCACATGGCTTTCTTCTGAGGTGAAACTCCAAACTGGGGTTTTTACAAGACTTAATTGGGAACAATATCAAGGGGGAACTACGAAAGCTATCAGATCAAGTTCACCCCAAAATGAGAGTTTCGATAAGACCTTTGGTTTTAAAAATCAAATCCAGTGGTTTAGTTTTTCTCCGGTTACTTTAGAGCAATCCCTGTCTGTGTTTTATGAAACCTACAATTTCAATGAGGGGTTCCCAAAACGATTATCTTTAGATAGTTCTCGGATTGATTTTCCAATTGCAGTAGGTGCCAGTGTGCCTTTTAAAAAGTTTTTGCTCAAACCGGCTTTCATGGGCCAATACTCTAGTTACGAAGGGGCGAGAAAACAAAATTATCTACTTGGTTCTCCGAGATTAGGTTTGTTATGGCAAGGAGAGGGTAACGGGAAGGGTGTCGAATTTGAGGTCGGGCTTGGAAGATATTTTAGAACCCCTAGCATGGTTGAACTCTTTGGAAATGGATATGGGTTGGTATCTTCGATGCAGTTACTCCCGGAAACAGCTGACCGAGGGCTAATCAGTTTCAAATTAGATAGAAAAATCAATTCGGACTTGGTTTCTGAACTTAAATTTCAATTGAGTTACGGCCTGGTCAAAGCTCATCAATTGATTGTTTATGTAGAAAATTCTCAAGTATCTAAAGTGGCGACGAACCTGGGTAGTGCACTTGTCCAGTCTAGAGATCTAGATTTGGGATTCAAAGTTTTGGATGAGCTTTATTTGCAAACAGGGGTTTCGTGGTTCATTGGGGAAAATCGCAGTGATTTTTCCTATTACCAGGGAAAAAAGATTCCAAGTGTCCCGATTGTACTAGTGAAACAAAGAGCTCAGTATCCATGGGGACCCTTAGATTTTAATTATCAGTTTCAATGGTTGGGAGAGCGGTATATCGATTTGGCCAACCTAAAAAAGGTGAACCCCACAACCGAACATAGCTGTTTTGTTTCCTGGGATGCAAAAGACCTGGGAACCTTCAATCTTGAGTTGTTTAATCTACTAGATACTATAACGGCCACGTCTGTGATTTCGGGATTTACTACTTTTGATAATACGACAGGACTTCTTGGTTATCCGGCACCAGGTCGAAGAATTTACTTAACTTGGCAATACCCAATATAAGGAGAAATATGTCGAAAAGTTATTTTAAAGGACAAAGAAATCAGCAGCTAGGAATAGCATTACTACTGAGTTTGTTGCTGGGGTGCGATACTCCAACAACCAAGCCCACAACAAAACACATTCGCCCTTTGTCTTTGCAAAAAAATAACCACCTGGTGGTGGCAACTTCTGACTATCATTCCGGGGCTCTGGTCGAAATAAATTTAGTTGAAAACAAAACGGAAACTTTACCTATAGCGATTTATTCTGATGCGATTATTCGAAATTTGTCTTCGAGTCCTTATTTTTTCGTAGTGAATCGTTTGGGGGCAGACAATATTGAATGGGGGAATCGTTTGGAAAGAAAAGTCCTCGGGCAATTTTCTGTCGGCAGACAAACCAATCCGCAAGATATTATGGTGATCGATTTAAATAGGGCCTATGTTTCTAGGCTGTCTAGTTCCAAGTTATTAAAAGTTAATCCAAGCTCAGGAGGAGTTGTAAAAGAGATCGATTTATTTGCAAATGCTGATGCTAAAACAATCGAAAGTACGGACTCTGATGGTTATCCTGAAATGAGTTGGATGGTAAATTGGAATCAAAAACTAATCATTGCTCTCCAAAGACTCAATACGGATGAGGGTTATGTGCCTTCAAATAAATCTCAATTGGCGGTTCTTAATCTTGAAAATGATACGGTAGAGAAAATTATCACGCTCACGGGCACTAATCCAGTAACCGAAATAAAGATATTTAAGGACAAGTTGAGTGTGGGACAGGCCGGAAGACTTAATGTTCTTGATGGAGGAGTTGAATTATTTGACGTGAACTTGAAATCTCTTGGAATGGTAACCACAGAGCAGCAATTAGGGGGAGATATTATAGATTGTGCCCTTCTAAATGATTCACTTGGAGTAGCGATTATTGCAAAAAATATCTACGGGGCCAACCGTAATACCCAGCTGGTAGTTTTTAGATTGAATGACGGTGAAGTTATCTCGACTCCAATGGATCCGGGCAACTATTCACTTCATCAAGTTATAGTAGATTACGAGCGTAAGCTATTTTATGTGGCCGATAGAGATCCTAAACAGCCTGGGATTTGGGTTTATGATATTAAAACACTTCAACCTCTCTTTGAGACTAAATTCAACGTAGGGCTTCCGCCTTATCACATGGAGTTAACCGATTAGCTAATGAAAGTCTTTGTCGCTATTCTAGGCTCTTTGGTATGTCACATAATTCTTTTCACTCAAACAAGAGGAGGGAGTTCTGCGATTCAAATGGAGACTCAGAACTGGTTAGAACCCCTAGAGTTTTCAGGAAAAGTTAGAGTACAACAGATGAAAAGTACAGTGGGAT
>VGSE01000077.1 GCA_016875135.1 Deltaproteobacteria bacterium | reverse complement strand
TTCGTTGTGTTTATGGTTTCCTTTAATTGAATTAAGATTCCAAAGACGGTAATTAATAAAAAGATTGGGCCGTTTTTCAAAAGCCAATTGAGTAAAGTCAAAAATCCTATTTAAATAAAGCGAAGGGTCTTTATCGGGAAAGTTGTCGTAATAGCTATGTAGAGAAAAACTAACTTGCCTCAAAGCGGGATGAAGAAGCAGTTCGGGGTCTTTAAGAAGGACTCCATTGGTCACAAAATAGACTTGTAGTTTCTGGTTCATGCAGAGGTCTAAAAAGGTCTTAAGTTCGGGGTGGGCAAGAGGCTCTCCCATTAAATGTAAAGTCACAATCCGAGTAAAAGGGGCCACTTCGGTTATCACTTTTTCAAAGAGCTCTTTCGTCATGAAGGTCTTTGAGCGAATAACTTCTGGGCAAAAACTACACTGCAAGTTGCAGACATTAGTTATCTCAATATTGACTCTTTGAAAGTGAATAGGGCCTCCTTCAAATACAGGCTTTAATCTTATGTCTATACCTAAGACACTTTGGTGACGAAAAGAAAGCACTTTTAGTCAAATTAAAGTTATTACAGCCTAGCGAAAGTGGAAAAATGGGCTAAAAACGGCCTTGAACCTGCAAAATAGTATCAATGAAGATGGTTTGTGTTTTATGGGATCACCAAGAACCGTATTGTTTTATTTATTAGTGCTGGGGTTATCTCTCAGTTTAGGTAGGCTCACAGCCCTCGAATCACAAGATGAAAAGCCGGGAAAGCCCGTTGCTGCCTCTGTAGCCATTTTGTCTTCAGCGCAGAGTGAAGAGAGCCAAGAAGATCGGGAGATAAGAAGAGGTATTCGAGTCTTTAACTTTTCTTATCCAGAAAAAGCTAAAAAACTAAAATTAAGTTTTCATAAACTTTCCGAAAAGACCTCAGGTAGCTACGAGATGTTACAAAAGCTAAAAAACGAAGAGGTTCAATTTCTCATTGGGCCTAATACGAATGAGCAGTCTATGTGGGTTTCTGATTTTGCGGAAAAAAATCAACAGATCTGTTTAGCTCCCAGGGCAACCTACTCGAAAATTACTGTGGGTAAAAAGAACTCATTTCAACTTTCGGTTAATGAAATTCTTCAGGGAGCCGCACTGTCTAGATTTGCAATAGAAGATTTAAAGAGAAAAAATATTTTGATATTAGTCAATCAGCAATCCGTCTTTTCCCAATCTCTGACAGAAACTGTAGAAAAATTGATCGGAGAAATATCGCGTGAAATCAAGATAGCCAAGTATCTCTATCGTGGTTCGGAGCTGGATCTCCTGGGGCTTAAAAAGAAAGTCAAAACCTTGAGTCCGGATCTTGTTTTTGTTTCAGATGACATAACCTCAAGTGCGGTATTGGTGAAGTATATCTATCAAATAGATCCGCTGATTCCTTTTTTGGCAGCTGACCCTTTTGATGATTATGTAAAAGTTCGTAAATTCCTTAGAGATGTTCCTAAGATGAGGATCTATTTTCCCTCAATTTGGAGTAGCGAAATCCAAAACGAGATTAATGAGAAGTTTCAGGAAACATACCACACCCTGTTTAAAAATGAGATCCCATCAAGGGCCGCCGCACTTATTTATGATTCCTTAAAAGTGTTAACCCAAGCGATTGAACTTGCGGGTGGAGTAGAGGATATAGATAAAATTCGATATTTTCTCGAACGAGTTACTTTCGAAACTACACAAGGGAACTTAAGTTTTAAAGAGACACCGAGCCATTCTCCAATCCGAGATATCTATCTTAAAGTGAGCAATATTAAGAGTACCAAGAATATAAAAATCCTGAGGAGTAAGTGGAAAGAAAATCGTTAGAAAGAATGCTGAGAGCTAGAAATTCTCGAATGACCTTGTGGTTGTTTTTGCCCCTGTTCTTATGCTATTTGGGGGTTCAGTTTATTTTATTTCAATTGGAAATGAGAAATACCAAGCGAGAAATGGAGGAGTGGAGAAAAAAACACATAGAAAGAATCGCCCAAGATATATTTTTGAAAAATACAAGAGATCTCGATTTGATAATCAAGGAGGTTGAAAGAGATTTCGGGCAAGGTGCGTCGTCAATTCAGATAGCCCTTCTTGATTCTAGAGGTAAAAATATCAATGGTATTAAGAATGGTTTTGAATTTCGAATAGGACAGGACATGTTTTTGGGGACTCAGATTGACCTCTGGCTTGGAGAAATTGTTGAGACCCAAGTGCTAAAAGTTGGGGACAATAGACTAGGATTTTTAAGGATTCAAAGTTTTTACCCTTGGAAAAAAGTGTTTTATCAATCGGCCTGGATATTTTTAGCTTTTCTTACGTTGTTTCTCTTTTTTAAGCTGGGGGTTTGGATTTGGGTAAGAGTTCTTAATAGAAGCGTGGTTTTACCTCTTAAGACCATGGCCAACGAATTGGCAAAAGAGAGGGGAAAACTACAAGAGCTTAGTCCTTTAAAGATGGAACAGAGCGAGTTCCTGAGTGCACCAAGCGAAGTGGCGGTTTTAGTTGAAAGCTATAATCTGATGGTTCATACAATTCAAAAGTTACAGGAGAAGGAAAATAGCTTTGTGGCGGCGGCTGCAAGAATAGAAGTGGCTAGACAAGTCGCTCATGACATTCGTTCACCTAGTGCTGCTCTTTCGCTTGCGTTGGAGGGAGTGGACAACATTCCTGGCAAGAATAAAGAGATTATTCTTAATGTTCTCAAACGAATGAATGAGATCTCTCAGGAGCTTCTTGTGATGGAACAAAAGTCGGAGGCCCAAACTAAAATGGAAACAGAAACCGATTTCCCTGTTCCAGTTGCCATTAAGCCAATTATTGAAGCGATTTTTGATGAAAAAAAAATACTCATAAGCCACCGTCCGCAGTTGTCGTTGCGCGCTATAGAAATTTCGGAATGTCTCGTTCTTGCCCGTGAGGTTGAATTAAAAAGGGCCCTTTCTAATCTTATTGATAATGCTATTGAGGCTATTGAAAACCAAGGAGAAATCGTCGTAAAAGCGAAAGTTATAGGTAATATTTGTTATTTGTCGGTGAAGGATAATGGTAAAGGAATAGCTAAAGAAGATTTTAATCGGGTGTGGTTTCCAGGCGTTAGTCTTGGAAAAACGAATGGCCATGGTTTTGGATTGTCATTTGTTCGAGAGGTAGTCGAATCTTGGGGTGGTCGAACTGTTTTGGATTCCGCCTTAGGAAAAGGAACAGTGATTAGTTTGCAATTGAGAGTGTTCGAAGAGGAGAAATAAAAAAAGATTTTACGGCCATTCGTTTTAAGGGATGAGTTGTTTTGTCTCAAGATATTTCGCAATCCCATCTGCCGTTTTGTCGATGAGTAATGGAAGCGAGTTGGTATCCTGAAAAGTTAAGACTCCCGACCAGAGGGGCCTTTGATTTGAAAGTTCGATAAATTCGATTTTAGCGGTGAGTGTAGTGAGAGGTTGGGATGTTTTGGGTAAAAGCAAAGTGCCTCTTTCTGTATTTCCCACGGTAGCACTGGGAGAGCGAGTCACTTCCGTAATGATTTCTAGTTCCTTAATAACTAAAAGGGCCTCAAACTTATCTTTTTTGAGCAGCTTCATGACGGGTTTTAGCTCTCGACTGTCACTTTGTTTAAGAAGCATGGAAGAGGTCAGATTGCGAATCTTTTTACGGTAAAGAGCATCTGAGAGAGATTGCTCGAGCATGAGATCTCCTCTTAATGGATCCCCGGGCGAATAGATTCCAATGCTCCTGAAAGATTTAGTCTGACTGCTAGGAAGTCTTACGACTTCGGTGGGAGGGGCTCCTTTGACAGGAACCTCCACGACCTCAAGAGAAGAGCAGCTCACGACTGTGGTTAATACAATACCTATGGATAATATTTTGAATATCTTCATGCCCTAATTATCGGTGCGGCGCGCCAATGCTTAAGGCAACAAGTGTGAAGTTTCTCTCAAATTTAACGAATAAGTTCACACGTCCTCTATAAGTCTTTGCAATTTAGGAAAAAATATATCGGACCAGCCTCTTAAAAAGTCTATTTAAAGGGTGCAGGTATAATAAGTTCTAGGATTCGTGGCAAATCGAGGCTTGGTTGGGTGATTAGCTCGGCCTGAATACCTAGAGCTTTAGCTCCAAGTACATTTTCCAGGCGGTCGTCAAAAAAGAGAATTTGGTTTGCGGGGCATTGTGCAATTGTGATCAGCTTTTCATAAATCTGAGGTTCCGGTTTTCGGCATCCAAGCTCATAACTGGTTAAGACTTGAGTGAAGAAACGGGTCCAGGGATAGTTTGCTTTGAGGTGTTGGATATGAGTCTCATTAGAGTTGGTCAGAGCGTAGAGTTGATAGTGTTGGGAAAGATTCTCAAGAAGATCCTCGACTCCGTTCACTGTCTCTCTAAGGACAGAATTCCAAACTCCTCGAAATTGTTCCAATGTAAAAGATTGTCTGAAATCTTGATTGAGTCTCTCAATAAATTGGTTTTCGGTAACCTGTCCACGTTCAAACGCATCATAAAGGGGCCATTCGTTCATCGATTGGATAGAGTGTTGTACATTGGAATGAGAAATCGAGCGCAAGGCCATGATTTTAGAAAAATCCAATTTGACCAAAACCTCTCCTAGGTCAAAAACAATGGCTTTGATTAAGTTTTTACGCATTTGCCTCCAACTATAAACGTTTTTTGGGGGTAGACTCAACCCTTTTGCTAAGTTTTGTTCATTGGTTTCTTCTGCTAGACTCAGACTATAAGGAGCGAAAGGTATGAAAACTGCGACCCATGTCATTCCTATCGTTGGAATGAGATGTGCGGGATGTGCCCACACAATAGAAAAGAAGGTCCTTCAAATTCCCGGTGTGGAATTTGTTTCAGTAAATTTCGCTTCAAAAAAAGCCTTTGTTCGCGGAGAGGCTGCACTTGACTTGATCATTAAGGCGGTTGAGTCTCTTGGTTATCAAGTCAATTCTAATCAGATTGTAAGTCCTGAAGTCGAGAAGAAGGAATTAGCTCGTCAAAAAAAAGAGACCCTAGGGGCTTTATTGTTGTCGCTCCCTGTATTTCTTCTCTCTATGCTGCATGTTTCAGAAAGTTGGAGTGGGTGGGTTCAGTTAATCTTGTCTCTCCCCGTACTTTATTTAGGGAGACAGTTTTTCAAAGGGGCTTGGAAAAGCCTAAAACACAGAAGAGCAACGATGGACTCCCTTGTAGCGATTGGAACAGGGACAGCTTTTCTTTATAGCTGTTTAATTCTTTATTCCGATGGGATCCTTTTGTATTTTGAATCCTCCACAGTTGTTCTTTCTCTTGTTTTATTGGGTCGAACCCTTGAAGAAATCGCAAAGCAACGATCCTCGACTGCCTTGACTGAGCTAATGACTCTTACGCCTCAGAAAGTGATTCTTATCACCCAAAAAGGGAATCTTGCGCTCAACGAGGAGATTTCGATTTCTCAAATTAAGGCGGGGGATCTGTTTTTGGTTCGACCGGCAGAGATCGTTGCCACGGATGGTGAAGTGGTTGAGGGAATTTCTTCGGTCGAAGAATCTAAACTTACCGGCGAAAGTGTTCCTAAAGAGAAGGGGCCCGGAGCCCAAGTTTACGGCGGGACATTGAACCAGAATGGTCGGCTAGTGGTTCGGGCGACTGCGCTTGGAGAAGAGACACGTTTAGCGAAACTGATAAAAGTTGTTGAAGAGGCCCAAGGTACTAAAACAGAAATACAAAGATTAGCTGATAGGGTCTCGGCCGTCTTTGTGCCGGGCGTGCTTGTTATTGCAGTTGTTACTTTTGTGGGATGGTGGGTGACAGGCCATTTGCTTACTGAATGTCTGTTACCCAGCATGGCGGTATTAGTGATTGCGTGCCCTTGCGCTTTAGGCCTAGCGACTCCGACAGCTCTAATCTCTGGCATGGGCACTGCTGCAGAAATGGGAATATTAATCAGGGACGCAAGAAGTCTTGAGCGAACACATAAAGTGGATTGGGTATTGTTGGACAAAACGGGAACGTTGACTCAAGGGGCACCCAAAGTGGTGGAGAGCTTTTATTGCCCCACTGGAAAAAACGAACTTCCTTTAATTGCTGCGATTGAAACCCAGGCCAGTCACCCTTTAGCTCAAGCTATTTCCAATTTTGCAAAGCAGTTTGATCCTAAAAACACCAAGGATGAAACCTTTTCGATCGAAAGCTTTCGAAATGTTCCCGGAATGGGATGTTCGGGCAGAGTTAATGGTAAACAGGTCTTTGTGGGGAGCCGATTATGGATGGAAAACCAAGGGATCAACACGATTGTTGATTGGATCCCTCATGCAGAACTTGAGAGGATAAAAATCGAAGGAAAAAGCCGTGTTTGGGCTTCGGTTGATAATCATTTGGCCTGTGTTTTAGTGATCCACGATGAATTGCGAAACGGAGTTGAAGAGGCGATTCGTGAATTAAAAAAGGCAGCTAAAGTAAAAATTGTAAGCGGAGATAATTCGGATGCAGTCGAAAAAGTGGCAAGACAGTTGGAAGTGACCGACTGGATGTGTGAAGTCACCCCAACTGAAAAAGCGGAAGAGGTAAAAAGGTTACAGAAAATGGGGTATGCAGTCGCGATGGTGGGGGATGGGGTTAATGATGGGCCGGCTTTAGCTGTAGCAGATGTGAGTTTTACTTTGGGTGGCGGGACCGACTTAGCCAAAGAAGTGGCTTCGATGACTTTGTTGAAAGGGGAATTAAAACAGGTCGTTGTTGCTTTAAGACTCAGCCACCATGTGATGCGAGTGATTCGGCAAAATCTTTGGGCCGCCTTTTTTTATAACACTTTAAGCATTCCCATTGCAGCCTTTGGTTTATTAAACCCGATGGTTGCAGGTCTTGCTATGGCTCTCAGTAGTGTTTCAGTTGTTTTAAATTCTCTGCGGTTAAAAGGGCTTATTCGTCGAGAGGGTGACATTTAAGGTTTAATACCTGCACCCTTTGAGTGGGCTTTTTAAGAGGTTCAAACGGCCATGAAGTTGGTTTAAGGCGCAGAATTTATCGGCCGTTTGATGACGAGGTGAATTATCAAATGAAACTCCAAGAAAACTTATGAAATCTTATAATCTTGGTCCTCTATAAGTCTTTGCAATTTAAGAAAAAAATATATCGGACCAGCCTCTTAAAAAACCCACTCAAAGGGTGCAGGTATTAAGGTTTAAATGCATTCATCAAAATAGCCCCCGTCGCTGAGACATTCAGGGATTGAACTTTTCCAGCAAGGGGGAGCCTAACTAAAAAGTCGCAAGTCTTTGCGACTAAAGATGAGATTCCTTCTAATTCCGTTCCAAGCACTAAGACAATTTTTTCAATTGGAGGAAGTTGTTCCAAAGTTTGGGAGTTTTCACCCAGTGCGGTTCCCACGATCCAAAAACCGGCGTCCTTAAGCTTGCGTAGAGCCTCGGCTAAATTGGTAATCTGGGCGATGGATAAGGTCTCGATAGCTCCCACCGATGCATTGTAGACTCCGGATGTTACTGTGACGCTTCTATCCTTGGGAATAATGACACCGTTCCACCCGAGCCCTTCGGCAGTTCTGCAGAGAGCTCCAAAATTTTGTGGATCTTGCAAATGGTCTAAGGCCAAAACCCTTGCCGAACTTAAGTTGGAAAGCTGACTTAAAAATTCTTTCCAGTCGGCGTAGGGGTAGGGGCGAAGTTGCGCTAGGAGTGGTTCCAAGGGTTCCAAGGATTTTTGTTTCGGAGTAGGTTGATAGTCCATCGCAATCCCTTGCTGCTCGGCAAGCGTTAAAAGAGATTGGATTCGAGAAGAGGCTTTTTCTCTTGGAACAAAGACGATCAGTTTTTTTATCGCCTGAGATCTATGCTGTAATAAATGCGAAATGGCGCTAAGTGAAGTGGTCGAATTCATGAATAACTTTCTGCGAAGATGTTTTCTGTCGCCTGCCTGGGATCTCGACTTAACGTGATCGGTCGACCGATGATAAGATAATCGGCTCCGGCCTCTATGGCTTCTTGGGGACTTGCGATTCTTTCTTGATCTTCTTCAAAAACCTGTTTGAGTTGAGGACGAATTCCCGGTGTGATGAGTAAAAAGCCGGGGTAGAGCAAAGGGCGCAGCAGTTTCGCTTCACAGACCGAACAAACGATTCCTTTAAGTCTCATCTCTTGCGCTAAAATGGCTAACTGGCTTACCGATTTTTGTGAAGTGGTCTCCCAGTCCCAATAGGCAGCTTCTTTGGGGTCAAAACTAGTCAGCAAAGTTATGCCTAAAAGATTTAATTTCGAATTGCGACAGCCTCGGCTTGCAGCCTCAAGCATTTTCTTTCCACCTAAACAGTGGACCGTAGCAAAATCGACCCCCATCTCGGCCAGCTGTCGAATGGTCGCGAAAACTACTTGAGGAGTGTCATGCAGTTTTAAGTCGACGAAAATCTGTTTTTTCTTTTTGTGGAGGTATTGAATAATTTCAGGGCCCGACCGTGTAAAAAGGACCGGCCCGATTTTGTAAGTTGAGATTTTATCCCCTAGAGTATCAACGAGTCCAAAGGCTTCATCCCGATTTTCATAATCTAGAGCAACGATAACGTTTTTTAAGGGGTTCATGTGGTTCCAATCCTCCAACTATTAAGAGTGCTTTCCGCGACGGGTGTTTCTACTTGCAATAACTCTTCTATTTGCTTCATAGAAGAAAATTGAGTTTTTAATCTAGTAATAAAAGGTTCTAAGTGATTTCGTCGACCGTAACGCGCTAAAAGTCGAGCGATTTGAGTTTTGTGTTCCAGAGAGAGAGTTCCAAAAGAGACGGCCACAGGCCCCTTGTAATTTATCGGTTCATAGAGTGTTGCACCGCTTGAGGGCCAAAGTGCGGTGATTTCTTGAGTCTCAGAATCGGTTCGAGCCACAATTACTTTTAGGGACCGATCGATTTTAAAATGGCGCCCTAATCTAAGCATTTTGGCCTGGGCCATTTTTTCTTCTGAGGAGCGATAGCTAGTAAATGTATAAAAATCTTTTAAACGTTCAGAGAAAGCTGCTTCGGTTAAAAGGCAGCCGCCTCCCGGGCTTGAGAATGCGGAAATGCTTAGCTTTTTGGCAAGAGCGAGTTGTTCTGTTCTTCCTCGTCCTGAAATTTTTAAAAGTTGTTCTCTTTGAATCCAGCCTTTTTCTTCAGCTAGTGTCGGAGGAAGGTTTCCGCCGCAGAGGGGACGCAGCACTCGATGTTCAAGCGGCGACTTTCTTTCGATAAAAGTGATATTAGATTTTGTTTGAGAGAGGGGTCTTTGTCCAACGACCTCACCGGTTACGATAAAATCGGCCTTTTCAGCTTTTAGAACCTTTTCAGCGATGTCGAACATGTAGATTCGGCAATCAATACAAGGATTCATTTGGCTGCCGTAACCGTATTTAGGAGCTCCAACTAGATCGACAAACGCTTCTCCCTTATCTTTGATCACAAGCTTAATGTTAAGTTCTTGAGCGACTTCTTCGACTTCGACGAGGCAACTAAAGGGAGAGGTTAAATGAAGCCCGATGGTTTTAATCCCCCAGCTTTTGACAAGGGCTGCAGCCAGCGCGCTATCAAGTCCGCCCGAAAGCAGTGCAATCGCTTTGGGGCTTTCGGCTGCGTTGCTAAAGCTGTTTTGTGAAGGGATAAGGTTCACGGTTCCTGCTTTAAAAAAGAGTGTCTAATAGTCAAAACGTATATCTATTTTGTTTAAGTAATTCAAGTTGTTAGATGTGATGGGTAAAGTTGTTTAAAACTTGGACGAGATAAGTTCTCGATATCAAGGGGAAAATCGTATCGGTTTTGAGTTTGTGAAATCGGTGGTCACCTGATGTAGACAAATCGGTGCACGCTAGCTTTAAATCACTTCGGCACGACGGTTGCTTTATCACTCTAGTAAGAAGAAACACTTAGAAACGGAACGCAACTTTGAAAAGGGGGCTTTTTTTAAAATAAAAGCCCTCATCAGCAAAAGGAAGACAGCTATGTTTGCACAGTTTAAACAACACCTAGATTCATTACTTCTTAGAATTTTCCTTCTTGGGTTTTTTTTTCTAGCCCTTTTTATCAATAACCCAGCACGAGCTGAAACTATTCCTTCAGACCAAGTACTAAGCGCTTTAGGCGGACAGATTAGGTTTACTAACGGGGGAGCTCCGCAAATAAATCGCCAGGTTCTCCAATATATGCGTAATGGCCAAGTGGCTACTACGACACAATTTGTTGTTTTAAATCAAGTTTTGATGGATTCAGTAACAACAGTTAGTTCGGGGGCATCCCTTCCAACCGACCGATCGCCTTACGTTGTGGCTAAAGCGAAATTTGATGCGGGGCTTTGTATAATTAATAAAGCGTTCCAGAATGCTTTAGTTTTAGCTTTAGTTCCTCAAATAAGTTCAGTTCGGCAAAATGGGGGAGATAATGATCCTGGTGTTCGCCAAGCAAAACAGCAACAGGCTCTCGCTATGGCTCAGGCTTTTTCTGGAGTGAGAGGGTGTGACCCGCAATCGCAAGAATCTGGTTTTGATCAGAGCCTTCTTAGTTTTATTCAGAGTTTATAAGAAAATAGTCTTACTTTAACAGAAGCGAGGCTTCTGCTTTGGGGGTGGGGCAGCCAGTTCGGGCTGCCCCCGTTTTTTTTAAGATGGTGGTGTCGTTCTCACAAATTGTTGTGGGGTTCGAAATTGAGAAAGTGCCTTCTTGAGTTTATTCAAATTGCAGGGAGTCGAGATTTTGATACCTGCACCCTTTGAATAGACTTTTTAAGAGGCTGGTCCGATATATTTTTTCTTAAATTGCAAAGACTTATAGAGGACCAAGGTTATAAGATTTGATAAGTTTTCTTTAAAGTTTCATTTGATAATTCACCTCATCGTCAAACGGCCAATAACTTTAGCGCCTTAAATCAACTTCATGGCCGTTTGAACCTCTTTAAAAGCCGATTCAAAGGGTGCAGGTAAGAGATTTTGGACTCTTGGAGCTGACTAGATTTGTTTAAAACCCATCGCAATCAAATAAAAAAAGCATATTATTATGTGGAAGCCTGGTTCGTTAGGTCTAGCTTGAAGGAGTCCATTTTATTCCTAGATTACTTGGAGTACAGAGCGCAATGCGATGTGTGAAAATATGCTGACAAAAAAAATTATTACTTTGCTAGTGGGTGTTAATCTTATGTCGTATGGGAATTGCCTAGCAGCAAGCCTAAGCTTAAATCAAATATTTCCCGGTCAGAAAATAAAAAATATAAACGGTCTCTTTGTGAGCCCTTTGGAACTGAAAGATTCTGAATTAAAAAAATATGGCATTCCTAAAACTAGAGCCGACAAAGACTTGTACCGTGTACTTCTCAATCGCGGGATTTCCAAACGTAATCTTTCTTTGCTTGAAAATAATTACGCCACATCATTGGCTATTAAAGCCGTTCTAAGAAAAAAAATGCTCGCATCTCACCAAGGAGAAATATTTCTTTTTTATTTTTCTGGTCACGGGTGGGCGGAAAAAGGAACCGTTTATCTTGTTCCGTATGATTTCAAAGATTCTGAGCCGGAGATCAACGGGATTACTAAAAATTACCTTATAGAAGAATTCGCCGGTCATTTTAAAGGGAAGGAAATTATTTTGTTTGGTGACTTTTGTAATTCGGGAGTCTTGGTGGAAATAGCCAAGGAGATTCAAAGAAAAAACCCTCGTATTATGGCTTCTGCTTTAGCTTCAGCTGATAGGTGGTCATATTCCACTGGAGAATGGACCTTTACAAAAACTCTCGAACGTATTTTTGAAGGAGATCCCATTTTAGATGCCAACAAAGATGGAGCCCTTTCATTTAGGGAAGCGCAAGATGCCATCATGGCAATAATGCGTTTTGAAGAATATCAGCTGGCAGGTACGGGAATTTCTTTGGGGTTTAACGATGAAGAAATCCTCGCCAAGGTAAAAAATAAAAAACCTTCGAGTGGGAAGCAAACTAAATTCTCTATTGGTGAGTATGTAGAGATCAAATTGGAACCAAATTGGCTTAGAGCAAAAATAAAAGATTATCAATCAGGGATTTATCATTTGGTTATGATTGTTGATCACCGTGAAATCAGAGCTACTGAAAATGAATTGCGTTTGCCTTTGGATTTAGCGGTTATGCCTAACGGGACGATATTAGAAGCGAACTGGGATGATAGGTATGTGAATGTGGAAGTTGTTGATCGAAAAAATGACTTCTATTTAGTAAGTTACGAAGAACCACTCCAAGACTGGAATGAGTGGATTTCTGCAGCAAAATTAATAGAGGGACATCAATAGCTTTGTAGTTAAAGAACAAATTTAGTACAAGACTTTAGCCTCGAAACAAGTGAGCCTTACCAAGGCCTTTTCACTCCACACTCCAGCATTTTTTTACCCCAATAGGGGTTGGCGAGTGGTTCATTTTTAAGTTGAACCCAAAACGCATAGCCTTTTGGGAA
>VGSE01000076.1 GCA_016875135.1 Deltaproteobacteria bacterium | reverse complement strand
ATATATTTTTTCTTAAATTGCAAAAACTTATAGAGGACCAAGGTTATAAGATTTGATAAGTTTTCTTTAAAGTTTCATTTGATAACTCACCTCATCGTCAAACGGCCAATAAATTCCGCGCCTTAAACCAACTTCATGGCCGTTTGAACCTCTTAAAAAGCCCACTCAAAGGGAGCAGATATTAAGTGGTCGAAGTTTACCGTTCTCATCGTCGTCGTTCCAAAATTTTCATAAAGGATCGACTTTGGATCTCTTCAATCGAAAGTCCTGTCTTCATGGCCTCTTCAGGTGTAATCGCTCCACATGCAAGCGCCCTTAAAAAGAAGTTGAGAAGCCCCTGACCCGTCGCGGCATCATCAAAAACGTCTCCCAATAGAGTGGCTTTAGCAGCTTTTTCCACAAATCCTTTAAGTCGTTCCGAGGCCGAAGAAAAAGCTTCTAGGAAAAACGCATAAGTCGCCGCATATCGGATGGGCAATTGAGCCGGATGAAGATCCCACCCTTGATAAAATCCAGTAGCTAAAGAATGTCTGATGTGGTCGTAACTTAATTTCCAAGCTCGATAAACCACCGCTTGGTTTTCCTGCAATTGAGCCTGCGTTAAAGGTTTCCCTTCTGAGGCTCGATGCGGTCCCACCGGCATCACATTAGTAGCCCCATCCGAGAGAAGAACCGGGAGTCCCAGAAGTGAGACTTGCATTACATGTTTTGCAAAATCACAAACCGGGTTAATCATAGTTTGATAGTGCGCTGTTATCCCACAGCCGGCCGTGTAATCATAAGTTCCAAAGTGAGCTCCAGTGCATCTGCCTTTTCCAGCTTCCACAAAAGCTCTTAAGGGAGATCTTCCATCCGGACTAAGAATCGACTGCGTTGTTTCCACCATGAATTCATATTTCAAACTTCCAGCCGGCAACTTATGACTCTTTTCCAGTACCTCAAAAAGCTGAACTAAAGCAGCACACTGTTCAGGGTGAGTCACTTTCGGAAGAGTGACAACGAAATTGGCGGGTAACTTTCCCGAAGTCTCACCCACTAATGTAGAAAGAAAAATATCTAGAGTACGAATACTGCGCTTATGACATTCCTCAGAAAAAGGCTTAATCCGAATTCCAATAAAGGGGGGCAAAGATTTTTGAGCCATCCCTTTGGCCACTTCTTTAGCTCCCGATTCGGCATGACCATCTTCTTCAGTATCAGGGCGAGTCCCGTATCCGTCTTCATAATCAATTCTAAAATCCTCAACCGCTTCTTCTTCCATTTTCTTTTGGATGCGACCATAGATCTTAGACCAAAGTTCAGCGTCACCTTTTTCCTCGCCTAGAGCTTTCATTAGAATCTTCGGGTCGGACGCATATTCTTTTAACGTTCTTAAAGCCACCCCACTCATCTTTTTTGCCGTGTCGCTCGAAAAGATTTGAGCTCCACCGTAGACAGTATGAACCGGCTGTCTGTCGTGGGAAATTCCAGGATATTGTTTTAAAAATTTCTGGTTCGCCGAATGCAAATCTTTCGTGATATTTCCGATAGAGTCCGAGTTAAATGTAGTTTTCATAAATTTCAACTTCCTCGATAGGTTGAATAGCCATAAGGGCTTAACAATAACGGCACATGGTAATGCTCATCTGGTGAAGTCACCTCAAAATGCACTGTCACCGCAGGATAAAAACTGGTTAATTTTCGCTGTTCAAAATAGGGCTTCGTCAAAAATTCGAGCCGATAAACTCCCTTCAGGAGAGGCGTAGAAAGTAGATTCTCTATGCGACCATCTGAATTCGTAACCCCTTCCCCTATTTTTTCCCAATGAAGTTGAGCATTTTGTTTCTCAAGCTTGCAAGAAACGTTGGCTGCAGGTTTGCCGGCACTGACATCAAGGATATGGGTTGTAATTGGACTTCGTTTACTCATGAATCAGTTTCTCCAATCGAATCTGGGTAATCTTAGCCTGTTCTCCGGCCGCTATTTTAATTTCTATGTCTGGCGAGTTATTAAGCCGCGCCTCTAACAATGCCAGCATTTCATCAGCTTTTTTACCCGTTGCACAGACAATAAAAATATATCCGAATCGATTCTCGTAGGTTTGATTTCCTAAAGCAAGTGCTTGCAATACAGAAACCGCTGCTTCTGCACTTCCCTTTTGTTCTTGCTCAGCCCAAACACGGGTGCTGGCAAATTTTTTCTTAAGCGATTCTAAATCTCCAATTTTGGGATGATGAGTGAAGGCCTCTTTCCAGTCTTTTTCATTCAGTTGATTCCAAGTTTGTATGGCCTTATCAAAAAGGGCTTTTCTATTTTGAAAAGGCCGTGAAGATTCCATTTGGCTTACCCAACGAGCCGCTCCACAACAGTGAGCCAAAACTTGAGTAGCCTCTTTTGGAGAAAGGCTATTGAATTGAACTAGATTAAAAGAGGTCATTTTTCAGCAAATCCATAAACTCGAAGCCGACTTACTCCTCCATCGGGATAAATGTTTAATCGAATATAATCAAAGTTTCCTTTACGAGCCGCTTCGGTCAGTGCTTTGTCGAAATAATGCCTAAAGTGAGCTTTGAGTTTTGTCTGAGTAAGAATCTCTTTCCACTTTAAACTCTTATCTTGAAGAAAATCCTGAGCTTTTAAGTCTCTGGCTGGATAATGACACCCTTCGATCGAACAAGTGTCAGGGTAATTCCCTTTAAAAAAGTTAGTATCAACTTCGATTTTGCGAATACTTCCAGTAGCCCCAAGTTTCACGACGATCCAATCATGGCCTGGGACTCTTTTTCTTTTGGTCTCCCAGCCATCTCCCATATTTAAAGCTCTTCCAGGAAGAATTAAGTTTTCCATTTTTCCATAATGATTATCATTACAAGCAACGACTTGAGCGCCATGGGGAACGGCTGCTAAATCAATAGGGGTTTTTGATTTTTTTAAGCGTTCCCAATCGGGGCTTACTGTTCCATAAACCCTGAGCCTCGCCACTCCGCCATCAGGAAAAATATTTAAACGAACATGGGTCCAGCTTTTGTCATTTTCAATTGTGAAAAAGTTATGACTATCCCCCTTGAGTGCCGTTTTTGGAATGAGTTCAACCCACGCTATTTTGGATTTAGTCAAAATTGCAGGGGTTTCAACATGTGGGCAATGGGCAGCTTCCAAGGAAAAATGCTCCGGATAGTTCCCTGTAAAAAAAGCGGTGTTCACATCAAGACCTTGAATTTTACCAGGGACCCCCAGTTTCACAATACACCAGTCAAAACCTGGAGATCTTCTTCTGCGAGATTCCCATCCATCCATCCATTTACCGTACGAGGTATATTTGCCTGAAATAAAAATAGGGTCGGCAGCTTTAGTTAAGTTAGATTTGGGTGCAAAAAAATCATCGTTAGCCCTTAGGGCCTTACCACCGAGTCGCTCTGAAGCGAGATCAATCAAATGGATAAATGGATTTTCGGATTGTACTTGGGTTTGCATGATTATTCCTTCAAGCTGACTCACGTTTTACCTCTTGGCCGAGAGGGCCATTCAATTTTCCGTCACAATAAACCTCTTGCCCCCGAACGAAAGTCTTTTTAACCACCCCCTGTAACTTCTTCCCTAGGTAAGGAGTGACTTTGTGCCGGTGTAAAATTTGAGTTTCTTCTAGGACAAATTGGGCTTTCGGGTCCCAAACAACCAAATCGGCATCCGCGCCGACTTCAATTCTTCCAAGCTTTCCATGAATCTTTAAAAAATGGGCTGTTGCCTCTGCCATCCAATGGGAAAGGTGGCCTAAACTAAGTCCTCGCTTTACCATCTCAGTCCAAATGACCGGCAAACCAAATTGAAGCCCCGCGATTCCTCCCCAAGCACTGTCAAAATCACCCGTTTCAAAATTTTTAAGTTTTGGAGTACAAGGCGAGTGGTCAGAAACGATAAAACTGATAAGCCCTCGGTCCAACCCTTCCCACAATTTTTCTCGATTATCGTTTTCTCTGATAGGAGGAGCACATTTAAAGTGAGTCGCTCCATCTAAAATCTCCTCTGAAGTCAAAGTTAAATAGTGCGGGCAGGTCTCGGCAGTAATAGCTACTTTTTCGGACTTGGCTTTTTCGATATCTTTTAATGCCTCAGATGCCGAGAGATGAACTACATGAACTCGAGCTTTGTTTTCTTTGGCCAATTCTATTATCTTTCTAATCGCTTCGACTTCCCAACTTTGAGGCCTCGATTCTAAATAGTGCACGTAACTTCTAGGCGATGGATGTTTGACCTCTGCATGACCTTCGAGTTCGGCGTGAACCAATAAAGGCACACCCCTTTTTGCAAGGATGGGTAAACTTTCTTTCAGAACTTCCTCTGATGCCATGGGAAATTCAGAGACTCCAGAATCAATCATGAAGGCTTTAAAACCTAAAACACCAGCTGCTATTAAAGGTTCCAAATCTTGTCTGTTCCCCGGAATCACCCCGCCCCAAAAACCATAATCAACATAGGCTGTTTTTTTTGCTGAGGCTCGTTTAAGCTCTAAGGCACCAACCGTCGTAGTTGGCGGAATTGAATTAAGCGGCATATCTACCAAGGTCGTAATTCCTCCCGCAGCAGCAGCTCGAGTTGCCGTTTCAATCCCTTCCCACTCTGTGCGTCCCGGTTCATTCATGTGGACGTGGGTGTCACAAAGACCAGGCATAACCACATCTTCTCCAACATCCATCACCTGCCCGCTAAAATTGGGGTCAATTTGGGGTGTTATTTTTGAAATCTTTCCGTCTTGAATATAGATAACTCCCGGCTTTAACTGCGGGAACCTCTGATCCGAATCGGGCAAAAGTAAAGATCGACTTTGAATCGCAAATCGCATTATTTTTTTCCACCTTCAAAAAACTTGAAACCAACCTTTAAGTTCGATGCTTCTCTGATTTCAAGTTTCTGGGTTTTTATTCCTAAAGTCTCATGCCAAACGGACAACTCATATTGGCCGGGGGGAACTTGGATTAATTTGACTTCACCATTCTCATCGCTCACACCAAAATAAGGATGTTCCACGACTCCAAGGTATCCTCCCATCCAAGGATGAATATCACATTTGGCCTTCAACATAATTTCAGGCTTCATAAGCTTGCGTGTGATTTTTTGATTCTTATTCGCTAAACTCAAGTTGAATCGTTCGTTCTCTTTGGCCATAGAGTGAACATTGTGGAGGAAGGCATCACTATTTAAAAATGAAATCGCTTGCCCCGCCCTTACTCCAACCACATGGGGTTGATAAGCACACTGCCGCTGATCAACTATTACCTCATCTTCAGGTAGAGGAAATTTTTTTCCTTCCATTCCTTTACTTATCCAAACAAATGCATTTTGAAGTCTGCCGTTTTTAACGAGAAAATGATCGGTCATTAAGGGCTTGCCACCTTGATTAATACATTCTGGAGTCGCGGAGATTTTCTTTGTGGGCGGCACCACTCCAGAAAACTCTATTTTCACTTGGACACTTGTAGCTCGAGATAGGTCGATTGGGGTCCCCTCAGCTACTTTAGTTTCGACAATGGCCTCACTGATTTTTTCCGGAGTTGTAGGTTCTATCGTTAAATAAGCAAGTCCTGCGATCGAAGCTAAAATTAAAACTGGCGGCAAAATCCCCACTTTTTCTTTAGTAATTTTGTAGTGTCTGGTTGATGCGCCCAAGACAAAAAGTAGGAGAAGAATAAGAACGTTTTTTTCACTCCCATAGGTCATGGGATAGTGATTACTCAACATCAAAAAAAGAACAGGAAGGGTCAAATAGCTATTATGAACCGAACGTAGTTTTGCTTTTCCGCTCAATGTAAAATCGGGTTGTTTACCCTCTTTTGTGGCATCGATCATTTTTTGTTGAGCTGGCAGAATTCTCATCCAAACATTGGCAACCATGATTGTACCGAACACGGCCCCCACATGCATATAAGCTGCGCGACCGCCAAAAAATTTAGAGAGTCCATAGACCAATCCAACCATTAGGATAAAGGAGATCCCAGTGGCTATCTCGGTTTTCTTTCCAAGAGACGAATTCCAAAGACCGTCGTAAGCCAACCATGATACCGGCAACAACAGGAGAGAAACTAATATGGCATAACCTACGTTCGCAGAAGAACTTGTAGCATCAAACAAAAGTGCACCACCTCCAGCGTAATAAACCACCGCCATAAGCAAAACACCTGTAATCCAAGTGAAAGCAGCTTCCCACTTAAACCAGTGAAGGGTTTGCGGCATCTGACCCGGGCCAATTTTTCGTCGTTCAACTTGGTAAAAGCCTCCGCTATGAACCATCCATACTTCACCCTCAACGCCGTCTTTCGGTTTATCTGGAAGAGTGAGCGCCTTATCTAGCCAAATGAAATAAAAGGAGCTCCCGATCCAGGAAATCCCAGCAATCAGATGGCCCCACCTTAAGAAATAGCTTAACCAGCTATGCAATGAGTCAAACATTGCGGAATCATAAGCTCATTAAGTGGGCTTTTAAAGACGATTTTTTTACTTTTTAGCGTTATGATACTTCGCAATGAAAACTTTAAAAAGGATTGCAGTCATTGGCTCCGGAAGCTGGGGAACAGGTTTGGGCAACGTCTTTGCGGATGCCGGGCATCAAGTGACCCTATGGGGACGAGACACGGAAACGGTCCAAGCCATTCAAAAGAAGCATGAAAACCCAAAATACTTAAAAGGCATCTCGCTAAATCCGAACCTTAAAAGCTCCTCAGATATTCACCAAACCGTCAAAGAGGCGGATTGGGTCATTTGTGCGATCCCTACTCAACAGATTCGAACTGTTTTTAAACCTCTGTCTTCTCTTCTAGATAAAAAATGGATTATTAATACGTCAAAAGGAATTGAAATCGGATCCCTTCTTCGAGTGAGTGAAATTTTCGGAGAAATAGCTCCCCAAGCAAGTTATTCAATTTTGTCGGGCCCTAGCTTCGCTCTTGAAGTGGCCAAGAAACTTCCGACCGCCGTGACTTTAGCAAGCTCAACTCTTGAAATGGCCACGGAAATACAAATGGCTTCGGCAACCCCTTATTTTCGAAGCTATACTTCGCGGGATGTCACAGGGGTGGAGTTTGCCGGTTCCTTAAAAAATGTCGTGGCTATAGCTGCGGGAATCGTTTCAGGACTCAACTTAGGTTTCAATGCTCAGGCTGCTCTAATCAATCGGGGCATTGCTGAAATCATGAGAATCGCCAAGACCTTTCATGCCGACCCATTTACATTCTTGGGATTAGCCGGAACTGGAGATCTGATTCTTACTTGCACGGGCCCTTTAAGTCGAAACCGAAAAGTCGGCGCTCTACTTGGAGAAGGAAAGAAACTCGACACCATCCAAAAGGAACTAGGCGGAGTTGCCGAAGGGGTCTACACAGCAAAATCGGCTTTTGAACTCGCTAAAAGAGCAGGGATTGAACTTCCGATCACTGAGCAGGTTTACGGTATTTTATATGAAGGAAAAACGCCTAAACAGGCCTTAGAATCTCTAATGAGTCGAGAATTAAAAGAAGAATGGTAGGTTTTAGTGACATCTCTCCTTCCGATTTTCAATTAGAAAATTGGCTTACTCAGTCTGGCAAAGCCCCTCCCCTGGGCTCGCAATTTATAGGTCTTGATTCCATAGCGCAGGGTCTTGTTATATTAAAACGTCATGAATCCGCGGTAGAGCCTGTTTTCGTAGTGTTCTCATCGAGTGCCGCTGCAAGAGATGCTATCGATCACTTTAGTTTTTTCGGAGGTAAAGAAGTTGCTGATCGAATCCATTTTATCCCACCTCTAGAATTTGATTTTCATCGAAGTTTATTACCCAATTTGGAAGTTCTTGCTGAGCGAAACATCGCCCTTTTTCATGCCTTAAACGACCCCCAAAAAAGAGTATTTGTCACAACGGTGAGGGCTCTTTTACAGAAGTGTCTGCCCGCGGAGAAGTTTTTGGGCGCTACTTTAATTTTTGAACCTAATCAAGAGGTCGATCGAGAAGCTTTGGTACTCAACTTAATCGAAGCGGGCTATCAAAGACAACCGACCGCTTTTGACCCTGGAACTTTTTCTATTCGAGGGGGAATTATTGATATCTTCTCGCCTCTTTATTCACATCCTTTTCGAATTGAGTTTTTTGGTGACCTTATAGAAGAATTACGCTTTTTCGATGCTGCCTCACAACGTTCCCTTGGAAAAATAGAAAAGGCCTATGTGGTTCCCGTCAGTCTCTCTTTAGTCCCCCACGGGGACACCTTAACTCAGGTTGTCCCGTTGATTAAAGACCGTTTAGACTCCATGGGAGTCCCCAAATTCAAGCGAGATGACATTCTGGAAAATCTAAAATCTGGAATACTCGCTCAAGAAAACATGTTTCTTTTTCCTCTTCTGTCTCAAGGTTCCAGTTCAATTTTGGACTACTTTCCCCAAAATACGTGCTTTGTATGGGGCGGAAAAGAGAGTTTACTCCAAATTACCAGAGAGGAAGAGTTACCCAAGCTTTCCAAAAACTACAATTTATTTGAGAAAAACCTCCACCCCATCAGCAAGGTCGAATCTTTGTTCTTAACAGACGAAGAGTTTTCTAAAACAATTTCATCTCACTCAGACTACTTCTTTGAGCCATTCCAAACCAAGGAATCTGAAACAGCATTAAGACTCCAAAGCCAAGAGGTCTCACTCAATCAAGAACGCAATGCGGCCCACCAAACAAACACCAACCACCCATCACTCGATGCTTTTGCAAAAAGATTTCGAAATTGGATCGATGAAGGGTTTAGAATCCATATCGTCTCCCACACTCAAGTACACGCCGATAGAATCAACATGCTCTTTCGGCCCTACGGTTTTTCCATCCAGTTGCACTCAGAGAGTGATTCTCCTTGGAGAGAGATGCCAAATTGCGACTTTAACAAGCTTCATGTTTGGCAAGGATTTCTTCGACAAAGTCGAATTTACCCCTCAATAAAAACCCTTATTTTAAGTGAAGAAGAAATCTTTGGGATCAAAAAGCGTAGTTCTCAATCGAAAAATAAAATGTCCCAGGCTGAACAAAGTAAGCTTATCTCGGCCTTTAGAGATCTTAGGATCAATGATTACGTGGTTCACAAAGATTTTGGTGTGGGAAGATATTTGGGATTGAAGTCGATGGATTTTGTTGGGGTTCCCAATGATTATGTGCTTATTGAATACCGTGACGGTGACAAACTCTATATTCCCGTTTACCGCCTTAACATTTTACAAAAATATGTCGGAGGCGAAGGGGCTCAGGTTGCACTGGATAAGCTGGGTGGAGAGGCCTGGGCGAAGACCAAAAAGAAAGCTGAAAAAGCGATTGCGGATCTTGCCGCTCAATTTCTTGAGATTCAGGCAAAACGAAAACTACTTTCGGCTCCTGCTTTTTCACCCATAGGGCCCGACTATCTTCAATTTGAGATGGAATTTCCATTTGATGAAACTCCCGATCAATTAAGGGCCATTGAGGATGTCATGCTCGATTTGGGGCAAAAGCACCCGATGGATCGTTTGGTTTGCGGAGATGTTGGGTACGGGAAAACTGAAGTCGCGATGAGAGCCGCCTTTCGTGCCGTTCTGGATGGAAAACAGGTCGCTGTTTTGGTTCCCACTACCGTTTTAGCTTTTCAACATTTTGAAAGTTTCAAATCACGCTTTAAAAACACACCGACTCGAATCGAGATGATCTCGAGATTTAGGACCGCTGCGGAAACCAAAAAGATTCTTAACGAACTTAAGGAAGGCAAAATTGATATCCTCATTGGAACTCATCGACTCATTTCTCCAGATATTCAGTTTAAGGATTTAAGCCTTTTAATCATTGATGAAGAGCACCGCTTTGGTGTTGTTCATAAGGAACGCTTGAAACAAATGAGCAGTTCAATTCACGTTCTTTCAATGACGGCTACTCCCATCCCACGAACGCTCAACATGGCAATGACCGGAATTAAAGAGATCTCGGTGATCTCAACTCCACCACCCGATCGCCTAAGTGTGAGAACCTTTGTTTGCCGAGACTCCGATGAAGTCATTATCGAGGCCATTCAAAATGAGCTTCTACGAGACGGGCAAATCTTTTTTGTCCACAACCGGATCGAATCAATTTTTGAAATTCACAAAAAACTTGTGGCCCTTTTTCCCAAAATTAAAATTGCTGTGGTTCACGGTCAAATGGATGCAGACCAATTAGAATCTAAAATGTTGGGTTTCTATCGTGGAGAATTCCAGGTTTTATTAACCACGGCGATTATTGAATCGGGCTTAGACATTCCCCGCTCCAATACGATTATCATCGATAAAGCTAACTATTTCGGATTGGCTCAACTTTATCAGCTTCGCGGTCGAGTGGGTCGCTCCACACAACGTGCCTATTGTTATTTGCTGGCCCCCCCTGAAAGCAATTTAACCAAAGATGCCAAAGAGAGACTTCAGGTGATTCAGAGATATTCTGATCTTGGCAGTGGTTTTAACATTGCCAGCCATGATTTAGAAATTCGAGGAGCTGGGGATTTACTTGGTAAAGATCAATCCGGCCATATCAACGCTATTGGTGTCGATCTCTATTTTGAATTATTGGAAGAAAGTATTCGAGCTCTAAGAGGACAGGAAAAGAAAAATGAGGTCGAGCCAGAAATAACTCTAAAAGTTTCAGCCTTCTTTCCAAACAATTACCTACCCGATGTTGGGGAAAGAGTATCTTTATACAGAAAACTCTCGAGCGCTAAATCCGAAGAAGCAATCTCTTATATCGAGACCGAAATCCGCGATCGTTTAGGCCCTCTGCCGGAAGAGGTAGTGAATCTCATCGGGCTTATGATCATTAAACTTTATTTAAAACAGCTCCATGTCTTAAGAATGAGCTGCGGGCCAAAACGTACTTCGTTGCAATTTGCGTCCACAACTCCGGCCAGCCCGGAAAGATTGGTAGCCCTAATCCAGTCTAACCCACAGCGGTATTCTCTTACCCCCGACCAGAAATTCGTGTTTAGCGTTGAAAACACCGATTGGCGTTCCCAACTTAAAGAAGTCCAGGAAATATGTCGAAGGCTTGATGTCACTTTGGAACCAAGCTAGACTACATTTGGGTCTCGGGTTTTTAAAAAAGCTAGGGAGGTTTCATTGGAAAATCAAATTCAGTCTAACACAAAGAGAAAAAAAACAGCTCAGCCTGTCCAAGCCAACCCGCCCCCATTTAATGATCTCACCGAACTTCAGGATTTCTTAAGCAACGAGCTCATCGAACAAGGAACAGCCTACCGGAGAGCTTTTATTCCTTTAACTGATGGGCTAGGACTAGAAAGCCCGAAAAACTACACTCCAAAGTTCAAATCACCGGAACGCGATGAGATTCACCAAAAAGAGAGTTCAAATAATATTATTGAAACAATAAGTGCCCCTCAAACCCCAGAGACACTATCTTTTAACAAAGAAGCACCCATAACCCCCAAGAAAACCGCCCCTCCGCCTCTAAAACTTGATAATAAAATGGCGGAGAATAGATTGGCTGAACTGATGGCCCCACCCGCGACGCTACAATCTGAACCTGCTTTCGAACCCGAAGAGAAATCTGTCCAACTCCAAGTCAATTCAGCCTCGGATCAACAAACAATGCCTCAGCCGCCCCCGCTTCCCCGCCCCTCTATCTTTACTAGACTTTTGGCCGGAATTATCGATCATGTTTTTGTACTTCTCATTTGGACAGGAATAATTGTTCTCACGTCCAACCTAATGAGTGATTTCACTACCGGCTTTTCTATCGATGTACTCACAGATTTTGGGCAGCCCAAATTTCAAAGGATAGCGGTTTTAGAGTTTGCCGCCGCATGGTTCGGTTACCTCGGAGTTTCTTTTCTCATAGCCAAACGAACTTTTGGAATGTGGGTCTGGTCCATCGGAGTTTCCTATGGTGACAAAGAAGAGGAAAACTACACGATGAGAAAAGCAATGAGGATTTTTTGGACGTTTTTATTTTCGGCGCCAATTATCCCCTCGGTCATTTTGGTTATTCAGAAAAACGGAAGAAACATCCTTGATGTTTTATCAGGGACTAATGTATACGATGCGCAGTAAATGAACCCTAGAAAGCCCAAAACCAAAATTGTTCCTTCAACTAGAATCCAAGAACTGAGTGAGTCACTCAAGGCTCAAGGGAAAAAGATCGTTACGACCAATGGATGTTTCGATATTTTGCATCTTGGCCATATCCAATATCTTTTACAAGCCAGAGAAATGGGGGATGTTTTAATTGTCGGCATCAACTCAGATCGCTCGGTTAAGTTACTAAAAGGGCCCAATCGCCCTATCAATCCGGAATCTGATCGAGCGCTACAATTAGCGGGCCTCGAGTCAGTAGACTATGTGACCATTTTTGATGAAAGCACACCGGAACGCCTACTAAAAACCATCGGTCCCTCGATTCATGTCAAAGGGGGCGATTACACAGCGGATAAACTTCCCGAAAAGAGCGTCGTCGAGGCCGGAGGGGGCAGCGTTG
>VGSE01000075.1 GCA_016875135.1 Deltaproteobacteria bacterium | reverse complement strand
AAACTGTTTGTTCAATCTGAGGAGGAATCTACCACCCTTAAAGACGACTTTATCAGCACTGAGCACCTTTTTTTGTCGATGTTTTCTTCTAAGGATCCAAGCCTCTCTTCCTTACTCAAATCTTGGAATCTTTCTCGAAACGGCTTTTTAGAAGCTTTATCCGCCGTCAGAGGTACGCAAAGAGTGACCGACCAAAATCCCGAAGAAAAATACAATGCTTTAGAAAGATACACTCGAAACCTAACTAAAGCGGCAGCCAATGGAAGACTCGACCCGGTTATTGGAAGAGATAGTGAAATCAGACGAGTCATTCAGGTCTTATCACGTAGAACAAAGAATAACCCCGTACTGATCGGAGACCCTGGAGTTGGAAAAACAGCTATAGTGGAGGGATTGGCTCAGCGCATTATAGCCAAAGATGTTCCGGATAGTTTGAAAGATAAATCTTTGCTCTCCCTAGATCTCGGCTCACTCGTAGCCGGAGCCAAATTTAGAGGGGAATTCGAAGATCGTTTGAAAGCCGTTTTGAAAGAAATTTCAGCCTCCCAAGGAAGAGTCATTCTGTTTATTGATGAGCTTCATACGGTTGTAGGGGCAGGAAAAGCTGAAGGAAGTCTTGATGCTTCGAATATGTTAAAGCCACAACTTGCTCGGGGAGAGTTACGCTGTATTGGGGCCACGACTTTAGACGAATATAGAATGTATATTGAAAAGGACTCGGCTTTGGAGCGAAGGTTTCAGCAAGTCTATGTTGGCGAGCCTTCAATTGAGAATACGATTTCTATTCTTCGAGGACTTAAGGAAAAATACGAAGTTCATCACAAAATCCGAATTCAAGATTCTGCTTTGGTTGCAGCTGCTAAATTAAGCCACAGATATATCACTCACCGACAGTTGCCGGATAAAGCTATCGATTTAATTGACGAAGCGGCCTCCAAATTAAAAATTGAGATTGACAGCTTACCCACCGAGATTGACGAATTGGAGAGAACCTTAACTCAATTGGGAGTCGAAAAAGAGGCTTTAAAAAAAGATAACGACCCCTCTGCGCTCAAGCGAAAAAATGAAATTGAAACACAAATGAGCACGCTTAAGAGCCGCTGTGATTTAATGAAAGAACAGTGGAAAAGCGAGAAGAGCGTTATCCTAAAATCTTCTAAAATTAAAGAAGAAATAGAAAATACAAAATTAATGATTGAACGAGCAGAACGGGAAGGAAACTTAGGAAAAGCGGCTGAATTAAAATATGGGACCTTAAATGAACTCGACAAAAAATTGACTGAAGTTAATCGAACGCTTTCAGACAAATCCTCAGAGAAACGAATGCTCAAAGAAGAGGTTACTGAAGAAGATATCGCTGAGGTTGTCGCCAAGTGGACAGGAATTCCGGTCTCAAAAATGTTAGAAGCTGAAAAGCAAAAAATTCTAAGGATGGAACAGAATCTTCGTCAAAGAGTGGTAGGCCAAATCGAAGCCGTTACAGCGGTGTGCAACGCTGTCAAACGCAGCCAAGCAGGGCTTCACGACCCCAAAAAACCGATCGGAGCTTTTCTATTTTTAGGCCCAACTGGTGTCGGTAAAACTGAAACTGCAAAAGCTTTAGCACAATTTCTATTTGATGATGAATCCAACATGGTTCGAATTGACATGAGTGAATTCATGGAAAAGCACTCAGTTTCTAGATTGGTGGGAGCCCCCCCTGGGTATGTGGGCTATGAAGAAGGGGGAGTGCTCACGGAGGCAATCAGGAGACGCCCCTATTCAGTTGTTCTTTTTGATGAAGTTGAAAAAGCACACCCGGATGTTTTTAACATTCTTCTTCAAGTACTAGACGACGGTCTTTTAACATCGGGGCAAGGCAATCAAGTTAACTTCAAAAACACAATTATTATCTTAACCTCTAATTTGGGAACTCAGTATCTTCAAGCCGAAGAAAGCATCTCGGCCCAGGTCAAGGAAAAAGTCCTAGCGGAGGTCAGAGGCCATTTTCGGCCAGAGTTTTTAAACCGTTTAGATGATATGATTTTGTTCCACCCGCTGACCCCCTCCGAAATAACGCGCATAGTCGATATTCAGCTTGAGTCGGTAAAACAGTTGCTCGAAGCTAAAAATCTCAGTATGGTTGTGGACCAAAATGCCAAAATAATTTTGGCAACTCGGGGCTATGATCCTATCTATGGAGCTAGGCCCTTAAAGAGGCTAATCACAGAAATGATTCTCAATCCGTTATCTGAAAAGATATTAGCTGGAGATTTTAAGTCCGGGGACTCAATATTCGTCTCGGGTAACAAGGCCGGCGAACTTGAGTTTCAAAAAGAGAAGATGGCCTTAAGTAAAAACAGCGCAGGGCTGCGGTGACAAGGAGAACAAATGGCAGAGCACTCTTCTAAACCAAAAATTAGAAATTACTTAGTTTATCTTAGCATCGCTTTCTCAGCAGCAGTTTGTAGCGTATTGCTGTATGCGGGCGGTCAATTTCTGTATCAAAAACTTCAGAAACCGGAGACGCTAAAGGTTTTGGATAACCCGGCCTCCGCCGATACTAAATCCTCAATCCAAAATGGTTCCGCTGGAACCCATGAATTAAGAAAAACGTCTGAAAGTTTTCGAGTTGTTGCCAAAAAAGTTGGTCCATCTGTTGTTAACATTAAGGCAACCAAGGGACTCCCGAAGAAAAACAAAATTAAAATTGCGCCCAGAGGAAAACGAGGGAACTCCCCGCAACAAGAAGATGAAAACAATTATCCAAGAGATCCCTTTTTCGACTTTTTTGAACGATTCGGAAGTCCCTTCCCTTTTCAGCAAGAAACCCCTCAGACCAGTGTGGGGTCAGGTTTTTTTATAGATAAAAAAGGATTTATTGTTACCAACAATCACGTAGTTGAAGGGGCTAATGAAATCCTCGTACGTATTTCAAATGATCGCTCCGAACTCAAAGCAAAAATTATCGGAACCGATCCCAAGACCGACCTTGCTGTCATTAAAGTTGAGGGACAAAATAACCTAGCCACAGCAGAATGGACAGATTCCGACCAGGTAGAGGTAGGAGACTGGGCCATAGCAATTGGAAGCCCTTTTGCTTTGGATCAGTCCGTAACAGTCGGAATTGTGAGCGCCAAGGGGCGTAATTCAACAGGAGTTAACGAACTTGGGGGAGATCTGATCCAAACCGATGCGGCCATTAACCCGGGAAATTCAGGCGGTCCTTTATGTGATCTAGATGGACGGGTCATGGGTGTTAACACTGCCATCTACAGTCGAAGCGGGGGTTATATGGGAATTGGGTTTGCGATCCCCTCTAATTTGGCAAAAGATATTGCTCTAAAACTTATCTCTAGTGGAAAGATAACTCGTGGGTGGTTAGGTGTTTATATCCAGCCCCTCGATATCGAATTAGGAAAAGAACTGGGTATCAAAGAAGGGGTCGGAATTCATGAAGTTCTTGAAAACAGCCCAGCCCAAAAAGCTGGTATTAATGCTGGGGACGTTGTTACCGAAGTTGATGGCACACCCGTCAAAGATGTTAACGAACTTCAAAGAAAAATCGGCAACTTCAAACCCGGTGATACCGTTAGACTCAAAGTTATTTCCTACAATGATAAAAAATCAAGAACGGTTAGCGTAAAGATAGGTGAAATCCCTGAGGACGAAAGAGAAACGGAAAAGTCTGCTCCCAGTGATCAGGAACCTGACAAGTTAGGTCTGGTTGTTGGTCCTGATAAGAAAAAAGAAGGGGTTGTCATTGAGGGAATTCAACCGGGATCGATAGCTGAACAGATGTTAGGACTTGAAGTTGGAGATGTGATTACTCGTATGAACCGACAATCGGTTAATACCATCGCTGGCTACAAAAAGGCTTTAGGGTCTTCGAAGAGAATTTATCTTGAAATAAAACGCAAGGGTCGAACTCTTTTCTTCCAATTTGTTCTTCCTGAGTAACGTACTTAAAATAAGAAAGGGTGTTTGAGCTATGTCGGGTATTTTAGCAGTGGGTTCCATGGCCTTTGATACCATTGAAACCCCCTTTGGAATTCAAGAAAAGGTTTTGGGGGGCTCAGTTAATCATTTTTCTCTATCCGCCTCTTACTTTTCTAGAGTCAATTGTATTAGTGTTGTCGGGGAAGATTTCCCTAAGGAACATCTAACCTTACTCAATCACCGCGGCATAGATACACGAGGGGTTAAAATCGATAAGGGAAATACCTTTCATTGGTCAGGGAAATACGGTTATGAGCTTCATGAAGCGCAAACATTAGCTACCCATCTCAATGTGTTTGAACACTTTTCCCCTGAAGTACCAGAATCCTACAGAAATTCCGATTTTGTCTTCTTGGGAAATATCATCCCAAGCCTTCAAGAAAAGGTACTTTCCCAAGTCCATCATCCTAAATTTGTTGCCATTGACACAATGAACTTTTGGATCGGTACCCAAAGGGAGAGTCTCATTAAAGTAATTTCCAAGTGCCATTGCCTGATCATCAACGAAGGTGAGCTAAGACAACTCACCAATAGCTTCAACATTTTAACTGCTGCTAAACTAGTACGCAGCTGGGGGCCAAAACTACTGGTCATCAAAAGAGGGGAGTATGGCGCAGTTCTCTTCAATGACGGAGATATTTTTAGTGTCCCAGGCTTACCTTTAGCCGAAGTCAAGGATCCCACTGGGGCGGGTGACACATTCGCCGGTGGATTTATGGGGTATATCGCCTCTCAGCCCAACTTTAATCTCTCGAGATTTACTTTGAGAAAAGCCATCGTTTACGGGAGTGTGATGGCTTCATTTATTGTTCAAGATTTTGGATTTAGGAATCTTCTGCCTCTTACAAAAAAAATGATTGACGAACAATATCAGAGATTTGTAGAGCTCACAGCCTTTAATCTGGTCTAAAATTCTTGTCTCTTGACGGGGGGGGGCTTTATAGCTAAACACTGGCAAAATTAGATAAAAGCTTTAACAACGCTGACATCGACTCAGAGGTAAAAGTGCTTATGAAAAAGGCAGCGCAAAAATCAACAGGGCCCTTAAGTTTAGGTAACAAGCGGACCTGCCGAAAGTGCCAAACTAAATTTTATGACTTCAACAAAGAAGAGATGACCTGCCCCAAGTGCCAACATCAAATGTCTCAAGCAGACTTTAGGTCAACCCTACCCACAAAATCTGAATCGAGAAAAAAATCCTCGGAAAAGATTATGACCGAAGGGCTCATGCAAACTGAAGAATCCGATACCTCCCCTGCCGAACCTTTTGAAGACAGTGATGATCTTGCGGAAGATGCTGATGAAGTAGTTGGGGATTTAGCTGTAACAGATGATGAAGATGAAAATGATTTTTGAGTTTAAACTCGTCTATCCTTAGTCTTTTCGATGAACGTCCGTCTTAGTAATTTTTATAGAAGTGCTTTTATTAGTTGGCTTTAGGGTTTTGAAATTTCTTTGATTTGCTTTCTTTTGATAACTCCACAGAAGATAAGTAAATAGGGCTGCACCCGCAATCCAAACGGCGATAAAAATGTCTTTTTTTGTTAGTTGATTAATAAACTCAACAAGAAATTTATCGCTTCTCATTTGTTAGAAATTACTCCCACTCACCCATAACTGTATTCGTATTACGTGTTGCAAAATAAGTTATCGCTCCCCCAACCAAAACTCCCCCAACAATGCCCCAAAACATCGGAGAATTGAACCAAGTCTTTTCCGATTTGTCTAATCGCATTTCTCCTTGAAACACCGATGGTGTGTGTTTAGAGCTAGTTTCAGGTAGAGCTAAGTCATAGGCCAACAAATTATGTTTTTCTAAAAGACCAATGACAGCATCAGAAACTATCGGGCTCTTTGTGGTGGACTCAGGATCGGTTATGTCAGCCAAAGTGATGGGATAGGCCAAAGGAATCTCATCAAACCGTTTACCCGGGGTGTAAAGAAACAATTTAAATCTGTCCTTATTAGGTTCAATCACTATCATGCCTCTGTTAGAATGAACGTTTGATGCCGATTCAATGCTGGTTCTCCTATTAGATTTCAATTCTTTCAATTTAACGATCATTTTCTTATGCTCAACTCCTCTACAAGAAATTCTCTGCTTGTATGACTCAAAACCAGCTCGAGAGATATCCAAGTGATGGGAATAACCGGGCATTAACGACAGTTTATTTTTCTCGCCCACTAAAAACCCATTAACTCGAAGCTCGACTTCTTCAGGTTCAATCACAAATAAGATAGAGCAACTTCGAATCGTTTTTGCTTTACTTTTTGAAGCAAACTCATCAAATGCATCTATATTAAATTTTTCGGTAGCAGCCCCTTCCCAATCAAACAAAGCCGGTAGAATGCCTTCTGGATGAATCCTGATCGCTCTCTCTATTAAGCTTCGGCTATCGGTAGATCCCCCCCACTTCCACTTAAAGGCAGATTCCAGCAACAACGATGTTTGAATTTCTGGCCCCAGCTCCGAAATTCCCGAAGCCTTTCGGCGTAAGTCGAACATCTTTTGCTCTAATATTTCTAGATTTCCCTTAGATTCCCCACTAATTAAGGCTCGCTTAAATTGATCGCTAACTTCAATTAACTCGCCTTTAAGTCGGTCGACTTTAATGCGACTGGTATCTAACTCTATTCTTTTAGATGAAACTTGTATGGCCGCATCATCCAAATTCTCGACCCAACTTTGAACCTGTCTAATCAAATGGGGGAATGCCTCTTGGTGGGATTTATCCCACACGCCCACTTTACCAACAAAAATTTTAGCCTCAGGTGTTGACGGCGTAAGAGCACTAAAAGTGGAAACAGGAAAAGTAAGGGATGAGCACAAAAAAACAATAGTCCATCTCCCCCAAAAACTTTCCAATCTACGCCTCATTTTTCCTCCGTGATAAGTTCTACTTTAACCCTTTTTAAAATTTGTCGCTCACCTTTCTTTGATGCGGTGCCAAAGTCTCGATCGGCTGGGTTTCGAATTGCTAAAGAGATCTTTCCTTGTCTTAAATGTTGATTCACCTGCTCTATCTCAACCGGTAGCAAGGCGACTATGACTCCCGGTGCTTCTCTTTCAGTTTCAATTGACAATACCATCACATTCTCAATTAAAGTTAACTTCTCATGGCTTTCCTGATGTGGAACCAATACCAAATCTACTTTTGCTCCTGGATAAACCCAATAGAACGAAGCTGTTTCAATAAAAAAAGCTCGCCTTCCTCTTGGGATACTTTTGGGTGGATGAGGCTCTTTTCCTCGCCAAATAGATTCAAAATGAATAGGACTTCCCTGCTCAATGTCATTCATAAGCTGTTTACCAAGAACTAACGGCAAATCCTGATCTGTAAAATATTTTTCTCGAGCCGTCAGAGCCATCTTGTCATGGGATAAATAATCTAAATTGGCAAAGGTCAGAGTCTCGCCCGCTTTTAAATCTCTCTTAGAAATTAAAAGTCTGGGTTGCTCGATTCTTGGAGCAGTTCCAATCCTTGATTGGCATTCCCAAAGTGCTAAGAAACTAAATAATGCGGATAGCCCCCAAACTAATCGATTAGGTTTCCCTCTCAACTTATTTAAGATCTCTTTAATGACGACCATCTATTTTCTCCATCATAGGGTAGTCGATGCTCTTGAAGCCTCTCAATGCGATTTCGCCACAACCGAACGATTTCAATGTGAGAAAAAAACAAAAGCAAAATAAGAAGCTGAATACAAAAGATGGTTTCAAGTAACAAAACACCTCTATTTCCAAATCTTTTTTCATTCATCTAATCTTAAAAAGCCTCTTTAAATTTATATTCCCACTCTTTTCGACCTAAGTTGAACTTGATAAAGGGTTCAACCAAAACATCAACCTTCCGAACTTTGTTTTCAACCTGTAGATGAGTCGTGACTTCAGAGGAAATAACATCGACTCGATTAGATAAAAAACAAACAGGACAGGTTTTAGAAACCACAGGAACCTTCATTCTTCGAACTTTCGACTCTATCGCTTCATCCATTTTTTGAATAGCCCGGGTCGATTCCAGAAAGCTCTTAGTCCAAAGCAATTGAGCTGATACCAATGATTTTTTGTGCGTGGCCAAGATAAGAGCCTCTAGAAGTTTATCTTGAGCAATCACAGCCGGAGTGGCAACCCCTGAGGCAACGGCTGCATGAACCGGGTGATGTAACTTTTCTAAATTAGCCATAAACATATTGGCCTTTTCTATTAAATTAAAGTTCTCTCTATCTCTTCTTCCCAAAATAATGGCTCCGTTATCTAAAGCAATAAAGGATTTTTCCAATGAGTACACTCTCTGAAATAGGTGATGCGTCCAAAGCGGAATCAAAAACAAAGGACATAAAGCTATCACAAGAACGGAAAACGACATACCTGAGTCACCTCAAAGCTTTTTTTAATTACGCCTTCTTCATGTAATCTGATCAGAGCAGGGTATTTCGTTGAAAAGACCGTTGATAATTTCATTTGAGAAAAAGAAATTTGAACCTCTTCCCGATAAGGCATGTTTTTTTTTTGCGCGAACAAAAAAGGTACGCTTTCCTTCATTAAATGTGAAATGGCGACATCTGTAGCAAACCGATTAAATGAAAACATTTCAGATCTTACCTTTTGAAAGGCTGATAATTGAAATATTAAACCCACCCAGACTCTTCGAGTTGTCTCCACTTGAATCACTATGCACAAAATAACAATTCCCAAAACAATAATAGCTTCCAGCAAGACACTTCCTCTTTTGCTATTCAATTTTACTCCTATCGTTCTCCCCGAGAAGAATCAGAATAATCACTCATACCTCGTTGTTTATATGACTCGCTTGACGCATGATTCATTTGGACTTGTGCTCCCTTTCCAGTAATCGCATTGGAAATTTTAGCGTATTGAGCCTTTATATTCTGACCGACAATAGAAACTACAGCGATACTGCTAACGGTCACCAAACAAAGCAAAATGAGATACTCTACTAATCCTTGTCCTGAATTACTTTTCATATGGGCTACCCTCCGAGCCACACCACTGCGATATGCATGCCAAAATTTGTTGAATGAATACTCTAAAACCAGATCTTAAAGGGTTTGAATTTCGAACTTGTAATTACAATTTTAATTCGGGTCGCTAAAGTTGGAGTCCTATGATGAGTTTTTATTTCGCTTTTGCATCTATCTCACTAATAGCAACGATTTTTTACCTGCTAATTCACAAACGCGCGATCGAAGCTTTAAAATAAAATTTGAAATACCCGTTGAAAAAATTCGCTCAAAGAGGCCTTTCGCATTAAATTCTTATACCTCCTCCCTTTAAGTGGCTAACTTCATGGCCGTTTGAACCTCTTAAAAAGCCCACTTAGAGGGAACTGGTATTAAATTCCTAAGAATGGCTACCTCTTATTGGTTCCGATGCTTGAGTTAATGAATGTCAGTAAATCGACTAATTTGTAAAAACTCGGTGAGATAATGACGAACTACTTGCTCAGGTGAAATAGGGTTATCTAAAAAATACCACTGAACCTCATCGAAAGTGTCGAATCGTGCTTCAATAAGGCCCGAAAATATCACTCGACTCGCTGTGGGGTTGGATATTTGATCTCTCACGCATTGTAATTGAACAACTCCAATTTGAGTTCCTGTGATAATGAGGTTTATTCTATTACGAGATAACGCAAATCGATTTTCCCCCTCTTCTCTGGAGTGAATTTTTATTTTTAAAGCGGGTAAATCAACTTTGGAATTAAATAAGCGAATAAGATACTCAAATTGGTAAAACAATGCCCTTATGAATGCATTTGTTTCGGTAATTAAAATGTCGTCCTTTACGCTACAAATATCTAATGACGATTTCTCTCCCAACTGTATTAGACATTCTTGTTCTGCAAGGTTTTCTACCCATTTGATTGTTTTATTACTGGTCAGCATTTTACTGTCATTACATGTCTTGGGGTGATCAGAACAGAAGAAGAGGCAGTGTCTCCCCCATCTTTAGGCCGTGGTCAGTAGTATTCTTAACCATAAAATTTAAGTGGAAGCTTTATTACTGCTTTAGGCTTCCTATCAAAGTAGGCATGCACACCGCAGTAAGTGAAAACCCCTGATTAAGAACCTGTAGGTTAGAATAATTCTCACTCACGCACCTGACAGGGGAGCTAGTTTCTATTATATAGAAACTCTAGCTCCCCTCCAAGAAGCTGTTGAAAGTGTCTATTGACTAACCCTGCCCCAAAAAGAGAGAGCGTAACTAAACTCTTGCAATAATTAAACTTCTGCTGGTTTAGCAACCGGAGAAGCTTCTTTTGGGGTTGTCATCGTACCTTTTCGCTCAATCGCATCTAATTTAGCTGTAAGGTCTCTGACTTGAGTTTCCAGCGCCTTAATGACTTCCATTTGGTTGCCATCTGAAGATTTTGACAAGAAAGAGCTAAAAGAACCATCTCCTTGCTGAATAATATGACGAAGAGTAGAGATGGGAACTGGACTCTCGGAACGCTTTTGTTTTTCAAATATAATCTGAGTTAACGTAGCAGCGGTGATATCTTTTTGATTACGGTTATCTACAACCATAACCTCCTCACCTTGCTGAATCATCTCTGCGATCTCATCTAGAGTCACATAGCAACTCGCATCTGTATCGTATAGTTTTCGGTTTTGATAACGCTTAATAATTTTAGCCTTCTCCATTTTTACCCCCAACCTGAAAGGTGTTTTAGCCAGTTTGTTTTTTTGGTTGCCCCACTTTTAAAGCCAAAATTCCCTACGCCCCCAAATACTGAAGGATATTAGCTGACCTAAAAAGGTGGTTTAACCAAGCATATCAGGACGTGCTCGTTGACAGATTCCTCTCAAAAACGCCGGAAGGACATCTGAGCTACTACCAAACACTACCGATTCAAGTTGTATTTTTGGCCGAGTGACCCAACCTGTCAACATTTATCTTTAAAAAAGGCAGAAAAAGATTCGAGAAACCAACTAAAGCAAAACCACTAATTACCATTGTAATTACAATGTGTTACTAGGACAATTGACCTTTCAATAACGTCCTTAAATCTAAAGAAGATTCCTTTTGAAGCCGCAACTTAGTCGATTCAAATTGACGAACAGACGGAATTTCATCTTTTTCGATGCCCAAATACATAGCTTCTTTAAGCTCGCTCTCTTCTTGAGTTAGAGGATAAGAAAAAGAAAGCTTCTGATTTTTTAATGCTCGATTTAATTGTTCATACATAACATCCATTATCTTACTTTTTTCCTCGAATATCTGCTCTAGCTTCTGGAGTCGAGATTCGAATGCGGCAATTTGAGACTCTAAATGCTCGTTATTGACCGAGTGGGGTAGCACTGGAGCGTTTTTTGATTGTTTTCGAGTCTCTAACCAAATCCAAACTCCCCCTGCCGTTAAAACTACATTGCTAGTCCACAGTAGGATTTCACTCATCATAGGTTCCTCTCTCAATTTTCCGGATGACTTAAAAAGTTCGTTTGAATGACTCTTCAACGTTTAAAATTTTAGCTGTGAGAAAAATAAGAATTTCATTTTTCAACTCTTCTCGAGCATTCGAAGAAAAGAGAGTTCCAACCAACGGCAATCGCATTAACCCGGGGACTCCGCTAAAGGTGTTTCTAGCTGAGCTTGAAAATGCGCCACCAATCACTGCAGTATCCCCATTTTCCAAAAGGACCTGAGTCTGAACATTTCGTTTATCCACTGAGAAAGCTGCACCGCCAGTAGATTTTGTAGGGACTTCGTTTTTGACATTAACCGTCATGGATATCGAGCCGTCCCCTGCAACAATGGGAGTGACTTCCAAAGATAAAATTGCTTCGACCGGGACCAAATTTTGAGTTGCCACTCCGGCGTTGACGATTGTTTGACTAAAAAAAGTCACCAAGGTCTGACTCATGGTAGCTTTTTGATTCTGATTCACTGAAACTGTGGGATTAGCTAAAACCTTCGTTTGCCCCTCAACTTCAGAGAGACCTATCTGGGCATCTAGTTTAGCAAAGTCTGGGGCCTTGATATTGACAGTATTCCCACCTATCGAAAATTTATCAAACGCCGCATCGAGATTTATCCCAGATGTACTTGACCCAAACTTCAGAAGATTCATTCCTAATTGACGAGAAAAATCGGACTTCATCTCAACTATTTTTGCCGACACAGAAACAATGGGTGGTTGGGTGTCCAGCATGGCATAAAGTTTTTGAAGTTTACCAATCACAGCATCAACATCCCGAACGATCACACTGTTAGATCGCTGATCGACCTCTAAAGTCCCCCTTTCACTCATTAAAGATTTTCCTTTGGGAGCTAAATCCTCTGCCTTGGCGTAGCTCACAGGAATCAAGACAGTACGAAGGGGTTCAGCCTTTAATTTGGATTGCTCTACTGCAGCGGTCTCTTCTTTTTCAGCTTTTAGTGAAGCCAGTGTTCCCACTCGAATCACATTACCGGATTTGACATAGCCTAGTTTCTTACTCTGCAATACAAGTGCAAAAGCTTGATCCCAAGGAATATTTTCAAGGCTCAAAGAACCTACTTTACCAGTGACATCCTCACCAATCACTATGTTGTAACCGCTCGTTCTTCCGATAAGTCTGATCACATCTTGGATGTCAGTTTGTTTGATTTCCAATCTCTCAATGGGCTTTCCTGAGAAATTAGGATTAGAAGACAGAAAATTGCTATCGAACAAGTCCCTTTTGTCCTCATCTTTAATTGCAACACGAGATTCCTGACCATCTTCTGGTGCAGGGAAATCGATAAAGATCCCTCTCTCCGTGTTAGTTACTGTGGGTGTTTTATCCTCGCGCAGTTGAATAATAAGCTTAGCTAAAGGGGACTTCTTTTGATTGACTTGTAAAAGGGTAAAAAGAGCAACCGGACTAACAAATTCGCTCGTGTCATAAGCTCTTTCGATCCGCTCGGGAACAGTGGTGTTCTCAAAAACATACACATACTGTTTCAACGCAGAGTTTCTCTGCTCTTGATACCTCATTTTGTATTTCGATGTCACAAAAATCCGTGAAACATCGCCTTCCAACTTGAACTCCAAATTATATATCTCATTTTT
>VGSE01000074.1 GCA_016875135.1 Deltaproteobacteria bacterium | reverse complement strand
ATTTTGCCTGTTAAGACCGAATATCAAAGTGTTTACCCCATTGTTGTAACCCTGTCTAAACAAGTGGCTAAACGGCAGTGGTTTTTTAGATTTCTTAACCGTCTGTTGTTTCAAGGATGTGAGGCCAATTGCAGGTACCGCATTCTAGAATTTTTTTACCGAATGCCTAAAGGGCTAATCCGCAGGTTCTATGCCGGTAAACTGTGGCCGACCGATTACATTCGTATTTTTTTAGGGGCGCCTCCTATCAAGATTAGAGATGCCTTTAGATGTTTATTTCATAATCGCGAGCGATTCCAACAGGAGAAGGTGAATGCTTGAGAAGAAGGAAGTATTGCTGCCTAAGTCGGACCAGGTGGGGAATCTTTTAGGTTTAAGCTGGGGGGCTGGAGTTGATGAAGTGGTCGATTCTTTTTTGCTTTCCCCTTTAAGGGATTTTTTGAAACGGCCGGGGAAGAAGATTCGAGGCCAAATGGTCGAAATTGGTTTTGAATTGGCCAATGGAAAAGAGGGGCATCAACGAACGGAATCTGAAAATCATCAACTTCTCCAGGCAAGTAATCTGTTAGAGGCTCTGCATGCCGCTTCTCTAATTATTGATGATATTCAAGATGACAGTGAAGTTCGACGGGGCGAACCTACGGTTCACAAAAAACACGGTATGCCCTTAGCTCTGAATGCAGGCAATTGGCTCTATTTTTGGCCGCTTCAGAATGTCGAGAGTTGGGATGTTTCGACCGAAAAAAAACTGAGCGTGTTTCGTATTTGTCATCGCGGGCTTTTAAGAGCCCATTTTGGTCAAGCTCTTGATGTGGGTTTAGATATATTTAAAGTGCCTCAGAATAGAATCAGAGCCAACTGTTTAGCTTCTTTAGAACTGAAGAGTGGGGCGTTGATGGCGATGGGACTCGCACTGGGAGCAGTTCTTGGCGGGGCATCTGGCGAATTTGAGTCACTTTGCGACCGCTTTGGTCATGCCTTCGGAATCGCTCTTCAAATGTTCGATGACTCCGGAAACGCTTCTATGCCTGGGGCCAAGCAGTTTGAAGATTTAAAATTAAAGCGCCCTTCTTGGTTAGTGGCTGTAGCGGCTTCAGAGTTTAGTGAAAGTGAGTTTAAGGAGTTTGAAAAGGTCGTTCTTTCACTCCCTGATTCGCAACCGCTTAAATTATTTCTGGAACGAACCCAACTTGTTTCGCGTGCAAGGGATGAAGCAAAAAAATATTTGAAAGAAGCTCTTCTTTTATTGGAAAGAGCAAAAGGGGGTGAAAGACCCCAGGCAATGAAACGTATCGAAGAAATGGCAGAACTTTTAGTGAGGTCTTATGTCTAGTCAAAAAAGAGTAGCAGTGATTGGAAGTGGTTTTGGTGGGCTTGCAGCGGCCATTAGATTGCAATCGGCAGGAATTCAAACTACGATTTATGAAAAGCGAGACATCCCAGGCGGAAGAGCTTATGTCTTTAAGCAGGATGGTTTTTCTTTTGATGCCGGTCCGACTGTCATCACCGCACCTGATTGTTTAAAAGATCTCTTTAAGCTTTCTGGCAGAAACCTCGAAGATTATTGTGAGCTCATCCCCGTAACGCCACTCTATAAATTGTGTTGGGAAGATGGTAACACTTTTGATTACACGGCCGATATCGATGAGACGCTTAGACAAATCGAGAAAAAATCGCCCGGTGATGCTGAAAATTATAAAAAATTTCTAAACTACTCAAAAAAAGTATTCGACGCGGGTTACACGGAATTAGCTCATGTTCCTTTCCTTAACTTTTGGAGTATGATGCGAGTAGCTCCTGAGTTGGTAAAACTTCAGGCCCATCGAAGCGTTTACTCCATGGTGTCCAAGTTTATTAAGGACAAACAATTAGCTCAAGCTTTTAGTTTCCACTCTTTGTTATTGGGTGGTAACCCTTTTAAAACCAGCAGTATCTATACTTTGATTCACTATTTGGAGCGTAAATGGGGCGTCTACTTTGCTAAGGGAGGGACACATGCGCTCGTAATGGCTTTAGTGAAGTTGTTTGAAGATTTGGGTGGTAAGATTCACTGCAACGCGGAAGTCGATGAGATCGTCACCCAAGAAGGGCGTATCGTTGGAATTAAAAATAAAAAAGGTGAGCTCACCTCTTATGACATGGTCGTAAGTAACGCTGATGTGGCTCATACCTATCGAGAACTTCTTAAGCAAACTCCAGAGCTCTCTTCGATGAGAAAAAAGATCGAAAAAATGCATTACAGCATGTCTCTCTTTTTGATCTACTTTGGAACTAATAAGCAGTACCCCCATTTGGCTCATCACAACGTTTTGTTTGGGCCTCGGTATAAAGAGTTGTTACAGGATATTTTTAGTAACGGAGTATTGCCTGATGATTTTTCGTTATATCTTCACGTACCCACCCGAACAGATGCTTCATTAGCGCCTCCCGGCTGTGAGAACTTTTATGCGCTTTCTCCAGTAGGGCACTTAGGTAAATTGGATATCGATTGGAAGGTTGAGGGGCCGAAATATGCAGAAAAAATTCTAAAATATCTCGATGAGCGATATATTCCCGGATTAAGACGACATCTAGTGACCCAAAGAGTCTTTACTCCTGAGGATTTCAAAACGGAATTGAATGCTTTTCATGGGTCTGCCTTCTCGCTAGAGCCTCGTCTGACTCAAAGTGCTTATTTTAGAACTCACAATCGTGATGCCAAAGTTCAAGGGCTCTATTTCGTCGGGGCTGGAACTCACCCAGGGGCTGGTGTTCCCGGAGTTGTGGGATCAGCTCAAGCTACGGCCGATCTTATTTTGCAAGATGTTCAAGAACCGATTGAACTACGAACGGGGCAAAAAGCGGTCTTAGAACATTGTCAAAGAATGATTGAAGTAGGATCTAGAAGTTTCTCATTTGCTTCTAAACTCTTTGATCCCGCCGCGAAACAGGCAGCTTTCTGTTTGTATGGTTGGTGTCGGTTTTGCGACGACGAGATAGATCAAGCCAAGTCCCATCAGAAGGAGAAGGTCGAAAGGCTGTATCAGCAAACTCAAGCCGCTTATGAAGCTAAAAGTGATTTGCCGGTAGAGTTTAGGGCCTTAAGTCTGATTGTGAATCAGTACCAAATCCCTTCTTTTTATCCTCTGGAACTCATCGAAGGGATGAGAATGGATGTGGAGAAAACTCGCTATGAAACGGTTGCGGACCTTAACCTGTACTGCTATCGGGTGGCCGGGGTAGTGGGATTGATGATGTGCCATATTATGGGTGTGAGCGAGCAATCGGCTCTCAAAAATGCAGCCGACATGGGAATGGCGATGCAGATGACCAACATTGCGCGCGATATCCTTGAAGATTTCAACATGGGGCGCGTCTATTTGCCTGCTCAATGGTTAAAAGAGGTAGAGCTTTGTGCAGCGGATGTGGGAGATATCAAACACCGACAGGCGGTTGCTTATTTAGTTAGAAGGCTCGTGAAGCAGGCCCAAAGCTATTACGAATCGGGTAATCGTGGTTTAAAATATCTCTCCTTCAGAGCCGCATTGGCGGTCGCAGTGGCAAGCTGTGTCTATTCAGCGATAGGGAAAAAAGTGGTTCGGCGAGGGGAGCTGGCCTGGGATACAAGAACTGTCGTTAGTGGCTGGGAAAAAATATTCTGTGCTGTTCAGGGATTTGGTCTTGTGTTGATGACCCTTCCTTATCGATTGGCCAGACCGTGGAAGCGGAGTATGATTAATACACTTTGGAGACAGTCATGGAGCACACCCGAAATTTCTTAGAGGACACGATTTTTTACGCTCGAAGAATGTCGACTTTTGAGCGAGAGGACTGGCAAGTTTACCTTGCTTGGGTAGGGCTCATGATGGGGCTTCTATTTTCAGTTTGTGGTTTTGTGGCTGTTGGCTATTTTAATGGCGTGAAGTATCCCGATTATGTTTGGAACTTGCCGATTGGAACTGTGGTTTTTATCGTTGCTATCTCTTTTGATACGATTGGGCATCGGAGTGCTTACAAGCAGGCTTTAAAACGAGGAGAGGCTTTAGTTCATCATATTACTATTGCTGCCGGGATCTCAAGTTGTGTTCTACTTTGTTTGGCTTACACGTGGCCCGAGTTTTTGAAAATCCCGGCCCTTTGTATGGTTGGGCTATCGGTGTTTTATAGTGTGATCGACGAGGGCATGCATTGGTTTCGGTTTTATGAGGGCAACTCGGACCGAATTGAAATGTGGAGCCACTTTTTTATTTTCGTGGGGCACACGATTCAAATTGCGACTTGGTCCTATTGGTTTTTGATGGGCTATCCCGGGGTTAAAGAGACTCTTCAGTTTTTGCCTTTATAAGGAGGCTTTATGCTTGGAGTGATTGGCGGTACCGGACTTTATCGAATGGAGGCTTTAACGGACGTCCAAAAACGTCGAGTTGAAACCCCTTTTGGGGCTCCTTCGGCCGAAGTTACATTGGGAGTTTTTGAGGGAAACCCGGTTGCTTTTCTTCCTCGTCACGGTCTTCACCATCAATTTCTTCCAAGCGAGATCAACTATCGAGCTAATATTTGGGCCCTAAAATCTTTAGGGGTTAAGCGCATCATGAGTGTCTCGGCCGTGGGGAGTTTGAATGCTGCCATTCGTCCGGGAGATTTGGCGATTCCCAACCAATATTTGGACTGGACTTCAGGTCAAAGGCGCCCCACTTTTTTTGGTGAAGGGGTGGTGGCCCACATTTCGTCAAGTCAACCTACTTGTGATCTCTTAAGTCAGTTGGTTTGTAAGGCTGCCGCCGAAGTGAAAATTCAGATCCATTCAAATAAAACTTATGTCTGTGTTGAAGGTCCTCGTTTAGGAACTCGGGCCGAGAGTTTCTTTTTTAAGAATAACGGGTGTGATTTAGTTGGAATGACCAACGTCCCCGAAGTGTTTTTAGCCCTAGAAGCTCAAATAGCTTACTGTACTTTGGCGGTTGTGACCGATTACGATTGTTGGTTAGAGGATCCAAAGGAACATGTGAGCGTCGATAAAGTTATGGCGTTATACATGAATTCGATCGAAAAAGTGCAAATGGTCTTAAAACGGGTATTTGTGAAACCGTTTGATGAAGAAAAATCTGAAAGCCGAAGAAGTTTACAAGGAGCTCTAGTGACCCAGACGATTCCTGAAGACAAATCTGAAATGGTGAGAGTTCTCAAATTATAAAATGAAATGGGCTAAGCAACTTTCGGTTATAGTTCCGGTCGGACCCAACGAAAAGAGTTGGGGCTTTTTATTGGAACAACTTAAGCCCGTATTGCAAGAGGCCGAAATCTTACTTTCGGCTTGCGATCCGATTGAGCTTCCTAAAGACCTTCTAAAAAGAAAAAACATCAAAGTCATTGTGGGCTCTCAAGGAAGGGGCGTTCAACTTAATCGCGCGGCAGCTTTTGCAAGCCGAGAATATTTGTGGTTTATCCATAGTGACTCTCAATTTACCCCATCCACTTTGCCGGCTATCCAAAGAGCCATGGGTCTTAAAACTCGGGCGGTTTGGTTTTTTGATTTGGGTTTTTACGATGGTCCATCGCTCTTGTGGGTTAATGCCTTGGGGACGAAAGTAAGATCTCGATTGTTAAAGCTACCTTTCGGAGATCAAGGATTTTTGATGACCCAAGAGACCTTTAAAAAACTCAATGGATTTGAGGAAAAGGCCTCTTTCGGTGAGGACCATTTGTTGGTTTGGAAAGCCCACGAGAGACACATTCCGGTAAAACCTATCCACGGGAAGCTTTTAACCAGCGGCCGTAAATATCAAAAATTAGGATGGTGGAACACGACTTGTCGGCATTTGCGATTAACCTACGAGCAGGCAAAACAGGAGTGCTTAAGAATTCGTGAACAAAGACAAAGGGTGAATCAATGACTCCGGTGGCTGTATTTGTTAAGACTCCGGGGTTGTCTCCTATTAAAACCAGACTTGCCGGTTCAATTGGACGGCTCAAAGCTGAACAGTTTTATCAAGTGTGCTGCCGATGGACTGAAGAGGTTTTAATCGAAGCCCAAAAGAGGGTCTCAATGAAACCTTTTTGGGCCGTCGCGGAAACCCAAGGAATGAAGAGTGAAATCTGGAAAACTTTCGACAAGATCGAGCAGGGTGAAGGTAATTTGGGAGAGAGGCTTAATTGTGTCTATCAAAAAATGCAGAGGGAGTTTGGAAAAGCCATTGTTTTAGGGGCCGATTCTCCTGAACTCTCCAGTGATTGGATTGTGTCGGCGGTAAAAGAGGTAGAACAAGCATCACAGCCTAAATTTGTCCTAGGAAAAACCCTCGATGGGGGATTTTATCTTTTCGGCGGAAATCGGTCTCTTTCCAAAACCCTATGGACTTCCATCAGCTATAGTGAAAACACAACCGGCGAAGAATTAAAGAGAGCTGTAGCGGCTGAGGGAGAGGTAGTTGAACTGCCCTGGGGTGCCGATGTCGATTGGGTTCAAGATCTTCAATTGGTCATGAGTCGCTTAAAGCAAAACGATTATCAAAAATATTCTGCCCTTCTCGCTCTTCAATTAATCTGAGATAATTTCTTCTGTGAACTCTCTCATCTATATTCTGACCCTGATAGGCTCCGGGGCAGGTTTTATGACCCAGATGCTGGTCTCGGGCTATTGGTCGATGGCATTTAGTGAAGATGTTTTCTATTACTCGGTCAATTTAGCGTCTTATTTTTTAGCATTGGGATTGGGAAGCTATTTTTCGAAAAAAGTTAAAAATCCCTCTCTCAAGGGTTTAGCCGGTATTGTCGTGATGATATCTGCCGTCAGTGGTCTTGCGATTCCGGTTTTAAGGCTTGGGATCAAAGGATTTGGCAATGTTTTAGTGTGGCCTGTGGGATTAATGCTCCTAGCCGGAACTCTCGCGGGAATGGTGATTCCTCTGGCCCTTAGGCTTTCCACGGAAAAAAACAAGATCTCTCTTGGGTTTTTATTTTTTATTGATTATACGGCCGCGACCCTTTTTACTTTTATTTTTACTTTTATTTGCTTAGTTCCTTTAGGTTATACAAAAACTGGCATTTTGCTTTGTGTGATCGCTAGTACGTGCGTGCTTCTGATTTTAGCCCTCTATAGGCAGCTCTCCCAAAAAATATTTGCTTTTACTTGTGCAGTCACGGCTTTAGCTTTTTTGATCTTGAATTTAGCTAAAGTCCAAGTAGCTCCCAATACTGATCGAACCGGCTTAGCTAAAGTTATTTTAAACGAGCAAACTCACTATCAAAAAATTTTAATGACTGAGGAAAATAGTAGCATGGGGCAGACGCCCGGTTTTACGGAGCGGATTCTTTTTTTAGATGGGTTTATTCAATTTAGCAGCCAAACGGAAGGTATTTATCATACCTGTATTGCAGATATCCCCACTTTGGCTACAGGGTTTACTAAAAAGAATTTAGAGAGAGCCCTTGTCTTAGGGGGGGGCGATGGTTTAGCGGTTCGTAATTTGCTTAAAAACCCAGATCTAAAACAAATCACGTTAGTCGAATTAGATCCTGCTATGATTAGGCTTGCCAAAGAAAATGATATCTTAAGGGAATACAACAACAACGCACTACACAGTCCTAAAGTAGAGATCGTGGTTGCTGATGCGTTTCGTTGGGTGATGGACCGCTCACTAGGAGAGCGGCCGAAATACGATCTTATTATTTTTGATTTTCCGTACCCTAAAAATATTACGCTCTCTCGACTTTTTTCAGCTGAGTTCTATCACGCGGCTTCTAAACTTCTTTCCGCTAATGGATTTATCACAATACAGGCCGGACCCTCTTACTCTTTAGAAGATAACAGTCGAATTACTCTTTCTAAAGTAGCAACATCGATTTTACTCTCGGTTCAATCGATAGGTCTAAAAGCATTTCCTTATGCGAGCCCCGAAGAGAGAGAGGCTTTTGTTATAGCGACTTCCAACCCTGCTTTCGATATGGTTGAGTTTAGTCGAAAGATTGGAATTTTGGGCAATGGCCCTATGTCGATTTTTTGCCGTTATGATCCTAGGTGGGTGTTACCTAAAGTAGAGATCAATACTTTGAATACCCTTTCTTTGAATCGCTATATGTATGACTGGCATAAAAAAATGAAAGATCACTTCTTTTTTTATCGAGGAAATCACCTCATATTTCTACCGGATTAATTAAAGGACAAGGGCTCGCATTCGGGAAGCAGCGTAACAGTAGAGCCCATCGGATCGGTCGGGTTGGGCACGGTCACACTTAAAGTCATTTGGCCTTTGGCTTTTATGAGGACAGCGCTGTACATCAAATCCTTTTTTTCTTTGTAGGTCATGTAAAGGTTGCAGGCTTGGGGTAATTCGCTTCGATTTCTCAAAGAAAAGTACTGGGAAAAATGCGACCCTGTCACATCTAGAGCATATTTGCAATTCAACTCAACTCCTTTAGGAGAGCTTTGAGAGGATTGGCAGAAGAAGTGAGGGGTGTGAGAGTATCTATAGGTTAAATTCAAAAACAAAGTAAAAGCAAAAAGCAAATAAATAAATAAAAAGGATCTGGGGTTTTGACTCGCGATAGAAGTTTGGCTTTCGCAAGAGAAGTACCATGTCAAAAGTTTTGCAATTCCTAAAGAAATTGCCACATAAAACCCCATGAAAATCCAAGGGTAATAAACGGCCGAAATATTATAAAAAAAAGGAAGACAAGCCAACACAGAGCAATTGACGTCATTATCCCCGCGAAATACCCAACGTGATAAAAGTAGGCCAGCGATAGAGAACAAACCAGTGATTAGGTAGGGCGGTGATTGTTTTTTCCCAAGAACCTTAATAAGTCCAACTGCGAGAGGTAGAAAAAGAAGGGGATACTGATAGGCTAGGAAATCTATTTGAGGAAGTGCTGGGTGAAAGCGGGTCTCTAAAAAACCTAACGGTGAAGAGGAGCTAAAGCAAAGCCAAACAGCATCAATCAACCAAAATACTATCTGGGGTGCTGCAAAGGCAAATGAAGCCAGAGCTAGATTAAAAGAATTAAACCATCCGGCAATGGCCAGCCCTAGAAAGGCTAAAATCGAAAACTCAAAGTAGAGACCCTGACTAAAATCATACTGCCACATGAATTTAAGGGTCAGTATGAGATAAAGCAGAGAAATCAAAAATGAAAGCCAGTGTCTCCGGTAAATTTTAAAATGATTTAACATTAGTAGTTTTCCATATTAGTAATAAAAGTGCTTTATTTTTTCACCCTTCGTCCCAATTTCGGTCATCGCTTCGATTCCTAGGTTTAAATGCAGATCGACGAATTTGGCAGTAACGGTTTTGTCACTCTCGTCCGTTTTTACCCCTTCCGGGGTCATGGGAACATCTGAAACTAAGAGTAGAGCTCCTCTTGCTATTTCATTCACCAGGCCGACTGAGAAGACGGTCGCAGTCTCCATATCGATTGCGATGACTCTTAACTCCTTTAGCCGATTTCTAAAGTGTTCATCGTGTTCCCAAACTCTGCGGTTCGTGGTGTAAACGACACCTGTGCGATATTCGACCCCTGCTTTAACAATTTTTTCAGAGATGAATTTATGGAGTTTAAATGAAGGCATAGCTGGGACTTCAGGAGGAACGTAGTCATTGGAGGTTCCTTCCCCTCTAATGGCCGCCATGGGTAAAATAAAGTGGCCGATTTCGGTCGATTTTTTGATCCCGCCACATTTGCCCAGGAAAAGAACCGCTTCCGGTTTAATGGCCGTCAAAAGATCCATAATGGTAGCCGCATTGGCAGATCCAATGCCAAAGTTAATAATAGTGAGCCCATCTTTATTAGTCGCTGTTTGCATGGGGCGATCAAAACCTCGGACAGGCACTCCAAATCGTTGAGCAAATTTATCAACGTAGTTGTGAAAGTTGGTTAGTAAAATGTGCTTTCCAAACTCTTCCAGAGGAGTTCCGGTGTATCTTGGAAGCCAGTTTTTTACGATCATATCTTTGTCGTGCATAAGTTATCCTTTGTTTTCATTCTATCAAAGCCGTACTCAAGGTGAGAAAGTTTTTTACAACTTATTTGTCAATGATTTAGTCGATTGTTTAAAAATTAGACAAAAGATGTTTTTTTGTACTGATGTTTTGTGCCTGAACAGTTGTCATAATTTGGGTATCTTCTTTGCAGCTTCAATCAGCTATAATGAGGTAAAGAGAGTGGAGGATACCATGGGGAAACAGTCTAAAAATTCTCTTAAGATTTTAATGGCCGCCATAGTGTTTATTTTGAACTTTGGTTGTATGAACCAAGCCAGACAAGGATCAGGCAGAAATACTTTTGGAGGGGCAGGAAATTTATTTCAGCCCGGGACCCAATCGCTACTGAGTGGAAGCACTCCGGGGGTAGGAGGTAGCGGGCCTACCGGAGTCATCACTCAAGATGATAAAGATTCTCTACAAAAGGTTCTTCAAGCACCTGAGTTAACTCAGCCTGCGGGTATTGATAGCGCCATCGATGAGGCTCTTAAAGCTGAGATGAGAAGAATTATGGACGATGAGAGAAATAATCGAATTACTTTTATCGACGCGCAGACCAAGAAATGGGCTATTGTTCCAAGAATTTTTACCCAGTGTGCAGCCAAGTCGGCTAGTTTAACTCCGGTTCCCGGGGATCCGACTATAGGAAGATGGGTTAAGCAGGCCGGAGATTGTGAAGTTAACCCCTTTGATGTTGCGGCTGGAAACCGTCAAGTGCATGCTATATCGGGTGGGGCGCAAGGGCAGTTGGGGGCCTATCCTGATGGGAGAATTGAGATCCGAACTTCCACTCTTAATGGAACTGGAAGTGATTCAGGTTTAAACGGTGAGTCTGGGACAGCTACCCTCACTGGGCAAAGAAGAGTTAACTCTAAAAATGGCCCCACCTTTGTCCCATGTTCTGCCGAGGTGGGTTTAGACACTCCTAGAAATCAGATGGTTGAAAAGCATAAACAGGCGATGCGAGTTGCAGGAAACTGTTTTCAGACAGGGCTCATCTTTCTAGGGATGGATCAAATTTTCAAGAACATGGATCCCGTTTTAGCCGATGTTTTATTACAGCAGGCCTTAAAATAATCACGTTTTGATTGATAGATTTGGTTTCTTATTTAAAATAGGGCTTCCAATCAACTGGAGGCCTGAAATGCAACAGACACCCGCTAAATCTTCACTTTTGAAAAAACTAGGATTGTTCTTCCTAAGTGTTATTGGACTGGTTGTTCTATTTCTCGCCACGATTCCTTTTTGGTTTAATATCGATCGTTATCGTCCTCAATTGGTGGCACAAGTAAGACCCTATCTTAAAGGTGAAATTGAGTTGGGGCGATTGTCCTTGAGCTTTTGGGGGAAATTCAGAGTCGGAGTTGATGGATTGGAATTGAAAGATACTTTAGGAAACTCCCTGGTGGCGGCTAAATCAATGGCAGTTGAGATTCCTGTCTCTTCGATTTGGTCTGGAGCTCCTTCGATGACTTTTGTCTTAAATTCCCCTTCCATTAATGTGGTCAAAGATGAGAAGGAGAAAATAAATCTTTTGGATCTGGTTAAAAGCCCTGCCTCTACGGATCAGGAAACTAAAAACAGTACTGAGCCCTCTTTGAAAACAACGTTGGATAGAGACGCTTTTAATTCCGATTTTTTAACTCATGCTAAAGTGACTGTTCAGATTTCAAAAGCGAGAGTTGTCTACAATGATTTGAGTACGAAAAGTCGTTCGGAAGTGACTTCGGTGAATTTTGTAGCCAAGGACATTTCTCTATCGGGTCAGAGTCAGTTAAAAGTCTCGGCCGATTTGGATACGCAGTTAAGCAATGGTTGGTCTTTAAAGGGCCCTTTGGAAATTTTGGGGGTTATCAAAGGAAACTGGGTTCAAGAGGATTCATGGCAGGGCAGTGTGGCCTTGAAGTCCAACTTAAAAGAGCTCAGGATCGATTCTAATGGGGGCTACAAAAAAGATCGGGGAATACCTGGTTCATTTCAAGCCGAGTTTAATCGGTCTCAAGAAGCGATGACGGCTAATTGCCAATTTGAGATTCCCGGAGTCGATTTGGAGGTGAAAGCTAATTTAGATTCCCTTGAAAAGCCACGGGGGGAGCTGTTGTTTCATTCCAAGAAAATAGATTTAGACGCTTTTTGGCCAAAAACTAACTCTAACGGTACTTTGACCCCAACAACTCTAAATGCGTCTTCGAAAACCTCACAAGACAAATTCTACCAAGGTAAAGAGTCTTTAGATAAAAATGTAAGGGCTTTACGAGAAAACCCTTGGATGAATGAATCAGACCTTGTCTTAAAAGCTGAGATTAGAGAAATGAAATCCAAGGGGATAGTCATTTCCGATGTATTAATACAAGGCTCCTTCAAAAAAGGGTTAATGAAAATTGATCAGGCAAAACTAAAAGTGTTAGAGGGCTCGGTGATAGCGTCTGCACAGGTGAATTTGATGAGCTCTTTACCGACTTATACGGGGCAGGTTGAAGTTAAGGAAGCTCAGTTGGGACAGGCCGTAAATTCCCAAAGCCCGTTACTTAAAAACACGGTTTACGGTAAGGGATATTTCAAATTTGCCGGTTCCGGATCCAGTTTTGATCCTGAAAATGCAAAGTCTCGATTTGTTGGTCAAGGCAATTTCAAGATTGAAGGGGCTAAGTTTTCAACTTTAGATGTCGGTCAAATGGTGACCCAAGGTTTAGGGCAATCGATGATTAAGATCATTGAGAAACTGCCGCCCTTAAAAGGGCAATCCTTGGAAAAGGTGGGAAGTATTAAATCGGAATACGAAGTAATGAGTGCCGATTTCACCATTGCACAAGGGGTGTTTAAGGCCCCTAGGTTTTTAGCTAAGCCTGTTCCCAATCAGGGGCTTGAGCTGGTAGGAAGCACTGAGCTAGATCTCCGAACCTGTGCTCTAAAAGCCGATTGGCAGATTCAAGATCCGTACAATTTGACCCGAGCCCGCGACATTAAATTCGAGCAGGGGGGGTTTAAAGTCGAGCATCTTCTTGCCGAGGGGAACAAACCGGTCGTTTTTCCCGTTCAAATTGGGGGGACATGCGAGTCTCCTAAAGTTAATTATGAGGCGATGACAACGCACTTTTTAAAAGTGGCCCTTAACAATGCTTCTAAGGGGGCGGTTCAGAAAGCAACTCAGGAAGTGGGTAAAAAACTACAAGAGGAGCTTGGGAAAAGGGCTGGGCAGCAGTTGAAAGACGCTCTTAAAGGGATCTTTGGAAATTAAGATCTGACCCCTCGACAACTGAACAAGAATATGGA
>VGSE01000073.1 GCA_016875135.1 Deltaproteobacteria bacterium | reverse complement strand
CGGGCGCCGACATAACTTCTAATACGCTGGTAGAGCAACTGACGATAAAACTCTTTCTTGTGTTTTGCTTTAGACAGGCCAATCACTTCGGGGTTTGTCTTAAGCTTCATCAGGCACTTTTCAGAGGTGCAATCTTTAATTGCCTCCTCCTGTTTCTCTTCGGAAATCTCTTTTGGCAATTGATAGTATTCGATCTTAAAGTTCTCAAGGGGAATACCGTCTTTTGAAAAATGGGTTTTTACGTTGAGTTGTTTTGATTTTAACTTTTCTCGAACCTGTTTCGCGGCCGCTTCTACTGTCAACTTGTACTTCTGTGCCGTTCGAACAATTAAAAAGGGCTCTTGGTAATCGTCCCAGGAGGATACTTCGCCAACCGAGAGGGCTTCAAAAGTTGGGACATCTCCCAACGCGTGTGTGACACACACAAAAACAAAAAAACTCCAAAATGTGCTTAGCTTAGTTTTCACTTTTTTACGGATGCTGGTCATCCAAAGAAACCGAAGCGCTCGACTGCGATGTTTCGTACTCAAACATACTCAAATACATCTGGGCCGACTTATTTTCTGGCTCCAAGAGAAGCGCCTCTTTCCACTCCCTGTAGGCCTCTTTCAGCTTTCTTAGCGAATGATAAAGAATTCCGAGCTGAATTTTAGCTTCGACATGTTTCGGTTGAGTCTCTATCGCCTTTTTTAATAGGTTAAGTGCGGCCTCTTTACTTCCGGTTTTCGAAAGACACCGAGCCATTTGGATCGCGCTTGTGATGTTCTTGGAATCTAAATTAAAGGCTTTTGAAAATTCGTGGTGAGCCTCTAAGAAGCGCTCGTATTTCATGTAAGACATACCAAGCCCAAAGTGCCCTTTGGCAAGACCTTGATTAATTCTTGGATCAAAACCGGGCTGTGTATGTTCGAGGCGTTTGCGAGCATTTTGATAAATAACAGCCGCTTCTTTGTAATTACCAACATCATTTTGTAAGCTGCTAAGAGCAATGGCCGCTTCCGTATGGGCAGGGTCCAGAACCAAAGCCTTTTTGAAGGCTAAAATAGCCTTTTTAAATTTTCCCCGCTTGCTATAAACATTACCCAAAAGATGAAAAGCTTCGGGAGATTGATTGTTTAAAAGTATTGCCTGCTCTAGATTCTTCTCAGCCGTTGAGATCTGGTTTCGTTGAATATCCTCTCTGGCTAACTGCAACAAATCCTCGAGCGAATGTGTCTTGGACAACATCGGCATAGAAATGATCCTTTTCAGTTTTTCTTTTTCAATTCTTCTAGCAACGACTCTGATTCCGCTTTGAAATTAGAGTTGGGGTAATTTGCTAGAAGTCTTTTTAAAGCCTCACTAGCGTTCGAGTACATACGAATATGATAATAACATTGGCCCAATCGGTACAGTGCTTCTTCATCATATCCCATTTTAGGAAAATCTCTAAGAAGTGACGCGTACCGATATGAAGCCGATAAGTAGTGTTTTCTCTGGAAGTAAAAGTCCGCCACGTAGTTTTCGTGTTCCCCTAACTTTTTGCGGGCTTCTGCCATATACTGTTTAGCTTGAGAGTCAAATTCAGATTTGGGATACTTCTCTATCAAAAGAGAAAAAGCATCAATGGCTCGACTGGCGGCGCTCAAGTCTCTAGCAATATTGTCCGGAATCTCCTTATAGTAAGCTAAACCTATTCGAAACTGAACATAATCACTTCTTGGGTGCGTTGGATGTAGCTCCTTAAAAATTTCATATGCGCTTTCGGCTTCTAAATAGTTCTCTTGGGCAAAGTAAGTATCCGCGATTCGCAACTCGGCATCGACTGCTCTTGCGCTATAAGGAAACCGATTTTTAATATCGCGATACTTTTCAATTGCTATTAAGTATCTTTCATCTTTGAAGATCGACTCGGCTTCATTGTATAAGCTATCAGGGTCTTCGCGGTTCACTTCTTGTTGCGAACACCCCACAAAAAAAACCGTTAGCAAGCTTGTTAATAAAAAACCGTTCATTTTTACCGCTTTCAAAACCAGGTTAAGTAATTGAGATTTCATAACTTTATCCCGCAATAAGCACAGTCTACCATAGCTATTCTTACCCGAAACCATTTTTTCTCTTAAGCGCCGCGTTAAAGCAACCGATAAAAAGCTTGAGTGCGTTATTGCGGCGCGCAATCTAAACGGGGAGCTGTAGATCATGAAGCATTATGATTCCGATTTCGTTGAGGATGTAGAAGAGTTATTGGGGCAAGTTGTTTTGGAAGAGGCGACTTCAGCCATCTGGAAAACTTTCGAATCGGCTCTTAACCAATTAGCCCCCGAGTGCCGAGAGCTCCTAGAAGCCCATTGGGAAGGCGCCACCACTTCTAGCTTGAGTGAGACTACAAAACTTCCGGAATTCCAAGTTCAAATGTGGTTGGAACGGGTCAAGCGGGAACTTCAACAAAACATTCGTAAAGAGTTAAGGGTAAAACAATGACAGATTCAAATGAAATATCCTCTCAATTAAGCGCCACTTTTCGAGAGCTTTTGGGGAAACTCTTTAATGATCCTTTCGCGATTCAAAGTGGCTTTTTGGAACTCTCGTTTGAAGAGATTGGTCTTATCTTAGAAGAACCTCTCGAAGACAACTCTCAACTTTTAGAAACTTATCAATCCTGTAAAAGCATCTACTGCTTACTTTTAATCGAGCTTGATCTTTGTGGTTACACTTCTCTTCCTAAAGAGCTCTCCGAAAGACCTTTAAAAGATTTGTTCTGTTTATTGGAAACCCCTAAGCCCGTCGAACCCATCTCTGTTGGTGAAACAAAAGCTCAAGAAATCATTAAAGATCTAAACTTAGAGATCGATGAGCAGTCCGTTACGAATTTAAATCCCTTATTAGAGACTATTTCTTCTTTATCATTAGATGAAGCCCTTCCTGTTGAGTCCACACCGGAACCTAGCGAGACCCTTGTTGTCGAAAATGCCTCTTCGCTTGCCAACTCCAGCCCTGAATTAGAGATCATCGCCTCAACCTCGTCAGAGGAAAATTCCGTCCCTCACTTCGAAGCAGAAACAAAATTTCAAAACCCTGGAGATATTTTAGATTTAAGTTCAGCTTACAAAAACATCGCCTATTTTCTCAAAGACAAAAGAGACTCTCGAGTCTTAAACACTTCAAATGAAGCGGCTCAAAGAGTTGCCATCCATTGTTTAATTTGTGCAAGTGAAGCCAAAGTATTTAATCTTTTAAAAGAACCCCTGAGTCAGATCTGGCCCACTCGACAACAAAAAATTGAGACCCTTTTAATTCAGGGACAATTCAAGTTTAATGAGATTACGAACGCAAAAATTGATTCCGACGAAAAGGAGTTCTCGTCCTTTTTATTTGAAGGAAAATTTCCGCGGTTGGCTGCTCTTCACTGTCTTAAGTACTTAACTCTAACTCAGACCCTCGAATGTTTACATCCTTCCGTTTTTGAATTAGCCGCCTTTCTTTATTTCTGGGGCCCCCAAATCTTAGGGGCTGGGCCACTGTCTTTAGAGGCCACCAACCCCAAACTAAATGGGCTTAACACAACTGAATTGGCTTTTAGGCTTTTCCGTCTTGATCGAATCAAAGCCCATTCAAACAACTTCAACCGCCCCTTAACGGAAAGCTACCTCGAACAGGTTATTGACGATGTTGAAGAGCTTGTAACTTTGGATCTAAACAAAAGGTCGGAACACCAAAAACAAGTGGCATAATCTTATGGAACCCGCGCAACCAAATTTCCCTCCCCGAATAGTGGAAGAACTTGAAAAGGCTGAAGAGGCTCACTTAAAAAATTGCCCTAACGCTGAATTTCCGATTCGGTTAGCCTCGACTGTCGTCGATGGAATTTTGACCTATCTAGCAATCAGTGGTCTACAGAATTCCAACAAAGCCCTGAATATGTTCTTGGTGGGTCTCCAAAATCACTCCGCAACCAAATCCGGTTTGGGAAACCTTTACTCTTATATTTCTAATCACTCTAATGAAGTAACTCTGTTTTTAGAGCTAAGTCTCAAGTTCCTCTTTATTTATTTTTATTACATCGTTTCCACCACTCTTTCGGGAGGAACGCCGGGAAAGCTACTCATGGGCCTTCGGGTTTTAGGGCAACACGGACGAAAATTAACACAACAGATGGCTCTGCTCAGATTTTTTATTGCGGGAACTTCGGCCTGCCTTAGTTTCGGATTGAGTTACTTTCTTATCCCTCTCAACAAGGACCGACAAGCTTATCACGACATTCTCACACGTAGTTGTGTCAAGAAAGTTCACGGTGTGAAATGATCCTTCTGGTTCCAATTAATCCCGAAGTTCCTCAAGTACTAAAACCAAAAGTCTGGCCATCACTAATAATGGTGGGTTTCATCCTTTTAAGTTATCTTTCGACTAAAGACATTCTCAAGGCTGATAACGACTATGTCGAATCAGTGGAAACTTCATTGGGCTCGGGAAATTCCTCCAGTCAGCACCTCGATGCCAAAGCGGAGCATTACTTATCCCTGCGACCACTTTTGGCCGTAGCACCTGCGAAAGCTGATTGGAACTTTGAGCGCCTTCTTAAGGCAAACTTTATACACGGATCCCCAACTCATCTTTTGCTTAACTCAATAGGCCTTTTCGCTGGCATTCGCATCTGCACGACGTTCATGCCGTTTCTTAGCACCCTCCTGGTGTTTTTAGTTGGAGGAACTCTGGGGCTCTGGTCCAGCGTGATTACGTCTCAACAGATCTCTGATTTTATTCCCCATGTAGGCGCTAGTGCGGGTCTTTTTGCTCTAATGGGGACTTATTATATTTTCAACTTTCGATTTCGAACGCAATACTTCTTCTGGCTACCCATTCGAAGGGGCTTTGTGTCTCTCAGAACTTCCTGGTTTTTTTTTGTTGATGTTATTTTATTGGAGCTTATCTTATCAGCAGCCCAGTTTTTTCCAAGCAGAGTTGATAGTATCGATCACGTCGCTCATGTTGTGGGCTTCACATGTGGCATCTTTCTCGCTCTATTTTATCGCTTAGTTTTACGGTGGCCAAACTTCTTACAAACCCGAGCTGAATATGTTTATTGGCATTTTTTTATTCGCGGCAATCTCGGAAGCCACCAAACGAAACTCCAAACCTGGTTGGGCTTGTTACAGATCAATCGCTACAATGATTTTCTAAAACGGCGACTTTGTCACTCCCTCGCTTCGCAACCTCAGGCTCCCAGTGATGCCGAATTGAACAATGCTTTCAAGTTTTTTGCTCCCACCTATGTCAGATTAAATACCTTGCCTCTCAATAGTGCGATCAAATCCATTCTCTCCGCTAATCGACATTTACCAAAGCGATGGCTCTCAAGGCTGCCTTATGATGTTTTTATCCGGCTTGCAAAAGCCCTAGCTGAAAATCCGAAAGATCATCATGTTCTGTATCAATTCTTAAACGAGTTTAAAAAAGCGCAGAGCAATCAAAAACAACTCAGCGCAAGCATTGATAATTTGATGAACACCTTACAATCTCAGGAAAAAAAGCTAACGAAAGAAGACAACCAAAAAACCGGATAACTTAAGACTGATAATTAAGTTTGAATTCTTGGTACCGAGTGCGCAAAAACCATCCCCCGCCCCACAAAACTCCACTCATAACAACAAAGGGCCATATGGGCGTTCTTAAGTCCCCCATGATAAATCTGAAGTACAAATAGACCAACCAAGTATTCCAGCTCAGAAACCCCAAGAACCGTCCAAAGGCATAGACATGGGTTCCCCATTCTAAATCGGCAACCTTCTGCGGCTCCGAACCAGGAGTAAACTCCGTGGTCTCAGACTTAAGTTGATTTACCACTTGGCCGGCTTTGAAATTGAGGTCCTTTAAAATTTCACTGTTAATTCCTATAGCTCGATACTCTAACCAATAGGTTTTAAGATTGTAAAAAATAGTAAAAGTCGCCCAAAGCCCATGAACCCAACTCACCCAAACTGCACCGGCCTTAGAAGCCGCCCCTCCTAGAGTCGTTAAAATCAATAAAAAGAAAATTGCGTAAAGAGCAGGGGGAAAAACCTCTTTTTTAAAGGCTTTGGTTCGCTTCACATATTCTTTATTTAAACTAAGATCCTCGACCAACAACCTTGTGTCCTTGCCCGAACCGGTAAAAATAGCGAAAACCAAACAGTGAAGAGAAGCTGCAAAAATCGAAGCTCCAAGCCCCCACAACATGTGGTTAGGAACTCCTTGCAAACCATAGAGAACACTCACGCCGAATAGCGCCGCACTTAATAGTGAACAAAGGCCAAAAAAGGTTTTCATAATGCGGTGGTTCTAACTGAAACTTCTTTGGCGTGCAAGATGTATCCCAACAGTTGCTTATGCGGTCTAGAGCGGCTATAACGCTGACCATGTTAGACTCTAAACTTCCCCAAAGACTTCCTCATGAAAAACTTAAAGAAATTGCGACTCGGTGCCGAGTCGATATCCTTGAAATGCTTGAGAAAGCCGGGAGTGGGCACCCCGGAGGATCCCTATCGGCAATCGACATCATCGTGACTCTTTTCTTTCATGAAATGAGAAGCAATCCAAGCGAACCCATGTGGGAGGACAGAGATCGTTTTATTCTTTCGAAAGGACATGGCGTTCCGGCCCTCTATGCTGTGCTTGCTGAAAGAGAAATCATTCCTAAGTCTGAACTCTCCACGCTAAGAAGAATTAACTCTAGAATTCAGGGACACCCGGACAGAGTGTTACTCCCCATCGTAGAAGCCTCGACGGGAAGTTTGGGTCAAGGAATCTCCATTGCTCAGGGAATTGCTTTAGGCCTCAAACTACAAAAGAAAGATTCAAAAGTTTTTTGTTTGATGGGAGATGGAGAAACCCAAGAAGGACAAGTCTGGGAAACCGCTCTTTCGGCCCCCAAGTACAAGCTCAATAATCTAATAGTTTTCATAGATCACAATAACGGACAAATTGATGGCCACGTCGATGAAGTGATGGACTTAAGACCCTTAGCTGACAAATGGAGCGCTTTTAAGTGGGCGGTTCAGGAAATTAACGGACATGATTTTTCTCAAATCATTGGAGCCCTTGAAAAGGCCCGGCAAGAAACCGAACGCCCCTCTTTAATTGTAGCCAAAACGGTCAAAGGCAAAGGTGTCTCTTTTATGGAAAACTCCATCTCTTGGCATGGGGTGGCCCCCAATAAGGAACAGCTTGAGCAAGCCCTTCTTGATCTCAGTGGAGGATATAAGTCATGAGTGCTCCCTCTTTAACAAAATCTAAAGACAAAGCCACCCGAGATTCCTTTGGAGAAGCTATCAGAGACCTTGCAAGTGAGTTTCCTAAAATAGTTGTTCTTGATGCTGATCTTTCTGTAAGTACCAAAAGTGTTCTTTTTGCAAAGGCTTTTCCGGATCGTTTTTTCCAAATGGGAATTGCCGAAAGCAACATGGTAGGCACCGCCGCAGGACTTTCTTTTACGGGATTAATTCCATTTTGCTGTAGCTTCGGGGCTTTTGTGGCAGGAAGATACGAAACTATCCGAGTTTCGGTTGGTTATTCTAAAGCCAATGTAAAAATTGTTGGAACTCATAGTGGGCTAGGCATCGGCGATGACGGATACACTCAAATGGGTCTTGAAGATATTAATGTCATGCGCGGTTTGCCCGGAATGATCGTTTTAAATCCTTCTGACGATGCAACTACCAAGGCGGCAGTTCGATTTGCGACAACTCACGTAGGGCCAGTTTATTTGCGGTTGACTCGACAAAAGCTACCCTCTCTCCATCAGACCTCGGACTTTAAATGTGGAAGAGGCATTGTTCTTCAAGAGGGAAAAGAAATTGCTCTGATTGGTACAGGCAGCACAGTGAATGAATGCTTAAAAGCCTCAAAAATTCTGGGCAACGTAAATCCCTGGATTGTAGATATTCACACTATCAAACCGATAGATCGAGCTTTGATAAAAACCCTTGCTCGAAGCTGTAAACTTATTGTGACTACTGAAGATCATAATGTGGTGGGAGGATTGGGAACTGCTGTATCTGAAGTTCTTGCTGAAGAGGGTTGGAATGGAAAATTGGTTCGCTTGGGTGTTCAAGACACTTATGGGGAATCCGGCGATCCCGAAGCTCTTTACGATAAATATGGATTCTCCGCCCAAAAAATTGCAGAAAAAGTGATGAGCGTGTCAGTCTCCCTTTAAGCTTAAAAGGAAACTGACACCTTTTGGTAGTCAGTTCACAATTTCTCGATAGCCTTTGAGCATTGAGGTAAGTTTTTTGATTTCGGCAACATCATCAGCTTTGGGGCGTGATTTGAGATAATTTTTTAAATCCTTGATTGCTTGGGTGAAGTATTCCATCTCACAATAGAGAATTCCCCGATCACGAGTGAGTTCGGGTGACTCGGGAAAGATACACGTCAGTAATTCTACCGCTCGGAGAGCCTCAACTGCATTGCCTTTCAAAATGTAAATGTGTTTTAGTTGCTGCATGAGTCGAGCGATAAGTTGTTTTGAGTCAATTCGCTCAAACAGATTAGTGGATAAAATTCGATTTCGGTTCATCGCCGATCTGAACTTTTTTTGAAAATCCTCTTGGCCTAAAAATTTTCCATAATCAAACGGATCAATATAAATTTCATCACTAACATCTTTTAAGCGTATCAAGTAATAGGAGGGCAGGGCCAATATTTCATAATCAATTCCCACCTGTTCGGCCATAATCGCATAAATCATCGTAAGAGCTAAGGGACTTCCGATTTTTTTATCTAAGACTCGGTGAAGATAATATCTGTCAGGGTCATCAATGACCTGTTTGAATTTTTCACTTTTCCCATGGAATTCTTCCAGTTTATACAGAACATGGTTAATCGCTTCGGCCTTTTTGAGAGAGTCGTATTTGCACCGCGTGGTTTTGTGCCAGACCCTAGCTGCCATTTCTAAAATCTTCTCTGAAAACGAAGAGTCATCGAATGATGGGTGTTGAATGTGTCCAGCAAACAAGGCCGCACGCATAAGATCGCGACGACGCAAGAGCCGTAAAAGCTCCGATTTAATCTGATTCATAGATTTTTTTTGGGAGATTTAATTGAAGGGCGAAAATTGCTAAGAGGAAAAGTGCCCTATACTTTCAGTTTATAGAAACCCTTTAAAAAATCAATTCTCTTTGATTGTCGCAAAGCGACTATCTATGGCGCAACGCGAACCCAACACCCTTGACTTGAAGGATCGGTAAGGCCACAACAGTTTAATATGAAAGAGAAATTTATTTATGTATGTCAGCAGTGCGGCCAGCAATATTCCAAGTGGATGGGTAAGTGCCAAGAATGCGGGGAGTGGAATAGCGTTGTTGAAGAGCGCAGTTTGGGTTCGAATAAAAAACGAGTGACCTCTATCGCCTCAAGTACCCACCCCCAACCAATATCTGAAATCATTGCAGAAGATTTTCCTAGAATTACCTCTGATTTGTCAGAACTCGACAATGTTTTAGGGGGGGGGCTTGTTCCGGGAAGTGCCATTCTTCTAGGGGGAGAACCTGGCGTAGGAAAGTCAACCATCCTTCTCCAGGCTGCCGATCAATTTGCTCGCAACAAACAAAAAGTTCTCTACGTAAGTGGTGAAGAGTCTGCTTCTCAAATCGCCCTTCGATCTCAACGACTCGGAGTAAGCACCGAAAATCTTCTTGTGGTTTGTGAAACAACCTTAGAAAAAATCATGGGTCATATCGACAAGGTATCTCCACAGCTTCTTATCATCGACTCGATTCAAACCATTTATAGTGATGCCTTAGATTCACAACCTGGAAGCGTCGGACAGTTAAGAGAGTGTGCTTATGAGATTATTTCTTTAGCAAAATCTCGAAATTTGGCTGCTTTCCTGGTGGGCCATGTCACTAAAGAAGGGGCCATTGCCGGCCCCAAAGTTCTAGAACACATGGTCGATGTCGTTCTTTATTTCGAAGGAACTTCATCTCAGTCATTTCGGCTTTTAAGATCAATTAAAAACCGCTTTGGATCGACCAATGAAATCGGAGTCTTTGAAATCGCAAGCAAGGGCTTAAAGCAGGTTACCAACCCTTCGGAACTTTTCCTGTCCGAACGACCCGAAACCGTTCCCGGCTCGGTTATTGTCGCTAGCGTCGAAGGAACCCGCCCCATTTTAGTGGAAGTTCAGGCTTTGGTCTCAGGAAGCGCTTTAGCAATGCCACGAAGGACAGCGTTGGGTTTAGATCCCAATAGAGTCTCTCTTCTTGTTGCAATCCTCGAAAAACGGGGAGGCTTTAGACTCTTTGATCAAGACGTCTACGTAAATATTGCTGGCGGATTAAGAGTCACTGAAACAGCAATAGATCTTGGAGTAGCTGCAGCTCTCATTTCAAGCTACACCGGCAGAGCCGTTCCCTCAGGAACGGTCTTTTTCGGAGAGATGGGATTGGGGGGAGAAGTACGAAGCGTTCCCAAAGCCGGAATACGGCTTAAAGAGGCTGAGAGAATAGGGCTAAAACGCGCTTATGTTCCAAGTAAAGTTGCTAAAGAGCTGAATGACATCAAAGGACTCGAACTTATCCCCATCAACCATGTTCAAGAACTAGCTGATAAAATTTAACTATTTCGTCAATATCCTTACTGCCTTCATCGCTCTATCCCAACGTTCGGACTCTGCTTTTCTTTTCTTTGACTTCATTTGTGGCTTGTAAACCCGGTCCGATTTCCACTTCTTCTCGATCTCATCGAGGTTTTTCCAAATTCCGATTTTAAGTCCGGCCTGAAGACCCGCTCCCAACGCAGTCGTTTCAAGAACACTAGATCGAATTATCGGATAGCCCAAAAGATCGGATTGAAATTGCATCATAAAGTCGTTAGCCGCTCCACCACCATCCGCTTTGCAAAACTGAATCTTCTTCCCGTAGTCTTTGGCCATAGCGTCCAGCAATTCTCGAACTTGAAACGCCACGCCTTCAAGTGTGGCCCGGGCAATATGAGCTTGGGTTGTTCTTCGACTGATTCCCGTCATAAGTCCCTTAGCTGTGGGGAGCCAGTGAGGAGCTCCCATTCCAGAAAGAGCAGGAACAAAAACAACCCCATCAGAATCAGAAACTGAAGTTGCTAAAGCTTCGACTTTTGAAGCATCTTCAAAAAGCCTAAGTCCATCACGCAACCACTGAACGGCAGCTCCAGTAATAAATGCGCTGCCCTCGATACCGTAAGTTATTTTTCCACCTAAATTCCAAGCCACGGTCGTAAGTAATTTATTTTTCGAAAACACAGGGGTACTTCCCGTATTTACTAGAGCAAAAGCCCCCGTACCATAAGTACACTTTGCAGTGCCCCTGGAGAAACAGGCCTGTCCAAACAAAGCGGATTGCTGATCCCCTATTAGACCTGTGATAGGAATATCATCGGGTAAGCCAGGAAAGCCCTTAGTTTTTCCAAACTCAGTATCGTTGGGACAAATTTCCGGAAGTAACGTCGATGGAATCTGAAACAACTTAAGAAGTTCCTCATCCCACTGACAGTTCTTTATGTTCATCAAAAGGGTCCGGCTCGCATTAGAAGGCTCGGTTCGGTGAGCCCCACCGGTCATTCGATAGAGCAGATAGGTTTCAATGGTTCCGAAAACAAGTTTGCCAGCCTTAGCCTCTGTTTTTGCCTTAGGAACATTTTTCAAAAGCCACTGAAGTTTGGTGCCGCTAAAGTAAGGATCTAAGAGTAATCCGGTTTTTTTGTGGACCCACTTTTCATGCCCTTGCTTCTTTAAATTCTGACAAGTCTCATGAGTTCTTCTATCCTGCCAAACAATCGCTCGATGAATGGGTCTTGCTTCAATCCCCCTTTCCCAAAGACAGGTGGTCTCTCGTTGATTCGTAATGCCTATTGCCGAAATCTGCTTGGCATCAATTTTTGCCTGAATAAGGACATCTCGGACAGAGCTTACAACCGAACTCCAGATCTCATTCAGATCGTGCTCAACCCAAGAACTCTCAGGAAAATGTTGAGGAAACTCGTGATTAACCTTACCCAAAACTTGAAAACTCTCATCAAAAATAAGAGCAGTCGTTCCAGTGGTGCCTTGGTCGATAGCTAAGATTAAAGGTCTCATTTTTTAGCTCCTGAAGAATAGGAAGATGAATTATAGCCAAAGCTAACAGATAAATAAATTGGGCTGTTTTTTTACCTCAAGATTTTTTTTGAGATTTACGCTATAGGTATCGGTCATGAACCAGAGGCCACAGGCTAAACTGAAAGCGGCTTTAGACCTCGCTTTTAACGACTATCATCATGAAAAGCAGAGCCGCCTTGACCCCATTTCCCTCGTCTATCCTTTTGCTAACCCTAAGGATCGGGAAGTCATCGCTTTCTTCGTGGCCCTTATTTCTTATGGGAACGTAGCCACCATTTTGAAAAGTGGTGAGAAATTATTGCTGCCGTTAGGGAAAAATCCCTTAGATTATCTGAAATCGAATGAAAAACTCGACCTCTGGAGGGGTTTTAAGCATCGCTTTACCACAGGAGACGATATAGAAATTTTAGCTCATTGGGTAAGAGGAGCGTTAAAAGCTCAAGGGTCTTTAGAAGGCTTTTTTGTCCACTCCAATCCCAACCCATTAGCGCCTATGAAAGTAAAATTATCTCAATTTGTTCGAGGCTTGACCGTTCAGCCTCTTCCTTCTCATTTAAAACCATTTCTTAAACTACGAAGTCGAAACCTTAAATATTTACTTTCTGATCCAGAACAAGGAAGTGCTTGCAAGAGATTGAATATGTTTTTGCGGTGGGTTGTTCGACCCAATGATGGTGTTGATTTAGGGCTATGGAAACAAATCAGCACAAGCGAACTCATGCTTCCTCTGGACACCCACATCGTCCAAACTCTAAAAAAGTTGAAGTGGATTCGAACGGAAAATACCAACTGGAAGACAGTTGAAACAGTCACTCATAAATTACGAGAGATTTCTAAATCAGATCCGATCCGTTACGATTTCGCACTTTGCCACTTATCGATGTCAGGAGGCAGTTTTAAACACTATCAAAACCTTTCCACACCAACGGAGTCCTGATGAGAAACTGGAATGACGATCCCTATACCAAAAAAGCTCGAAAAGAAAACTTTGAAGCAAGATCGGTCTATAAACTAGAGGAAATTGATAAAAGAGAGCGTATTTTTTCAGGCGTTAAAACGGTCCTGGATTTGGGTGCTGCTCCAGGTTCCTGGACCCAATACTGCTTAAAAAAGCTCCCCAAAACTGATAGTAAAATTATAGCTGTTGATATCAGCCCAATACAAGT
>VGSE01000072.1 GCA_016875135.1 Deltaproteobacteria bacterium | reverse complement strand
TATTTGACCCAATAAAAATGCATCTCCCATGACTTAGCGTCAGTCTTTGGAAATCCACAGACTTGAGGTCGTTGTTGCCACAAAGAAAGTAGATTTACTTCCCAAAGCCTCGGATAAAAAATCGCTACCCGATTGGCTTTTAAAAAAGCAGGATGACTTTGTAAGTAACGGCAGATCTCTTGACTCCAAGAAGCAAAGGAAGGCTGATAATGAGAGTACTGAGACATCCAGAGATCTCTTAAAAGGCTTTTGTCTTTGAAAATCGGATTCAAAATTAGATCTGAGTTTCTAAATCTCGTTCAACCCGTTCTAAAAGACTTTGGGCCTTATTCAGAATCGCCGCTTTGGAATCAATGCCCTTCTTGCGCATTTGAATCACATCGTTGGCAAAATCAAAAGCAGCCAAGATAGCGACTTTCTGTAAAGTGAGATTAGGATTTTTCTTACGGATAGCTTCTACTCTTCGGCGAACCATCTCAGCTACCTCTTTAAGATGCGCTTCACCCTCTTCACTTTTAATCAGATATTTCTGGTTAGCAATGCTGATTTCAATAGAGTTCATATAAGTTGATTTTATTGTATCAACTCCCAATCAATATCAAAAAGCTTTTTTAACCAAACCGATTATTTAGCGGTTTGATCAATCACTCCAAAAACTGAAACTCCATTGAGCTTACAATCGATTTGGACTCGGTCACGGGCTTTTAGCCAAGGGGTGATCATTTTTCCGGACTCTATCATCTCTTGAAATCGTTTTTCTGTAAGGCAAGCAAATCCCTTTTCTTTGGATTCATTTGAGATAGTTCCTGTGCCAACGATAGTCCCGGCACTAAGCGGACGAGTTCGACACGCATGGGCAATCAAATCCCCGAATGTAAAATGCATCTCTTTTCCATTGGGATTGCCAAACCAGTGTCCATTTAGGCTAACCTCAATATCGACAGATAATCTTTTTCCATCCCAAACACCTTCAAGTTCATCAGGTGTTACTACAAAAGGGGCAAAAGCAGAATTGGGCTTTGATTGCAAAAATCCAAACTTTGTCTCCAACTCAGTTTTGACAATTTCTCGATAGGTGATGTCATTAAACATCGTAAATAGGGCGATGTATCGGCTCGCTTCAGAAGAACTTGTTGCTTTAGGAACATCCACCGTGATTGCAGCAAACTCGCCTTCAAAATCTCCACCAAATTTTTCGTCCATCAAATCAAGCGGAACTTGAGAAGAAAGCATGCAATCGCTTACCCCCTGATACATAAGAGGGGTAATTTTTGCCGATTCAGGCATCACATCGCCTCGGGCTTTTCTTGCTCTAACCACGTGAGTAAGAAAAGCACTTCCATCATAGAAACCAGGACCATTTGTAATCGGAGCTAAACACTCTCTAGGATCCAAATCAAAACTATCAACAATTTTGTTGAGATTTAGGCCGTGAGATATCTCAAGAAGTTGAGGGGCGACATGAGCCCAACTCTCCAGAGCTTCGACTAGATTTCTCGCTAATTGCGAATCAACTCGAACTCCACGTTTATTGTCTTTTGAGACAACAACAAGATCTCCATTGCGATTTTTTTTATCTTTTGAGGGTAAACTAGCTAATTTCATTTAAACTCCTTAAATAGGTCTTCATCAGGCTCATCCAAACTACAACTTCCAAAAGCTGCTCCATGAGAACGTCGAGCAGCTTCAATTTCTTCGTGAGTCATCGTGAACCGATTCCAAGAAAACTTACCCTGCTCAAAGTGGAAGTTTTCTGATTTTGTCTCCTGCAAACACCTTTCGATTTCGGCTACTCCAAAAGCTTCAGTTCCATACCCTTGAGCCAAACAGAGAGCCGCAAAAAGATTTACAAAACCAAAATCCTTACCGTGGGTCAAGGCATGGTGTAATCCTTGAGTGGCTTTAAAACGAAGTCCGTGACTCGTCACTTGAGATACAGCCTCCGCAATCTGCTCTACCGTGGGAACTAGGGCTCCTCCTGTTCTTACTTTTATCCCCGGGATGAGATCGAGTTCGTCATTTTCATCCAACCACTCTACTAAAGCTTGCACCATATTCTCGAGCGAAGCTTTCCAGTCTTCTTCAAATGAAACTTCAAAATAGAAATCCTTTATTTCTCTTGAAGCCAAGCTGGCGGTTCTTTCAAGAATTGGAGAGACAAAATCATAAATTTTAGTGAGACTTTTTTGGGCTAGTACGCCTACGGGAACCTTAGTCTCATAAGAGACAATATCCAAACGACAAGAACTATAGAATCCCTTTTCCCGGCAACGTCGTAACTCTCTTAAATCCCATTCAACCGTTTTATAAAAATCGGTAGAAGCCTCACTTTGACAAGGCGTTCCTAAAGCCGCAAAGAGCCAAGGGGTTCCATCAGCCCCATTTTCGTAAAGGAACGAAGCGGAAAGCTTTTTGATGTCGGCAACTGGTAACACCATTTTGTTCATCAACCAGGGGTGCTTACCCTCTCTACGCCACCGAGAAGCCCGCTGGATGGCTTTTTCCAGAGTTAATGCCGCTGGTGGAAAAGTTCCGGCATAATCAATAGCACCACCCAACAAGGCAATTTTGGAATTGTACGTCATATCTTGAAGACATTATAAGATTCGCGCCCTTAACTCAAGCCACTTGAGTTTTGAAAAATCTACTAAACTCAATTAAGTCCGCCGACGATAACTTTAATAGACCCCCAAACTGATTCAATTTAAATCTAATCAAAATTCCAAGGAGCCAAGACTATGAGAACTCCTTTCAATATCCGAGCCATTCAAAACAGCGAGAACGAAGCCGACCACTTAAAATGCATGTCCGTGGACCATTATGAAAAATGTTCTTTTTGTAACTCCAAGCTCATCTTCACCCACGATCTCAATCTTAGTTACCTGCAAGTTATTGAAACAAGCCGATGTCCCGGATGCGGTGTGGCTCCACAGCCGAAACAATTTACTCTTCAGTGAAATTATTGGAAAAGGCTAACAACTTCATAACAGCTTAAGATAATCAGAGCGAGTTGGATAAGCCTAATAAACACACCGGAAACCGTAGATGTGATCCCCTCAAAACAGATGCCTGCAATAAGCAATCTCGAAGCTAGTTGATTGTAGCTAGAGAAACTTAAGACACCTAAAAGTATCAACAATGGTAGAAAACGAAGTATCAGCGAACTATTCACAATCAAAGCACCAATAGCCCCCAGTAAAAAAACAACGATCGATAGTGTTTGGCCCAAATTAGCCTGGGATAAAGGCCAATCTGCCAGAGTGCCCTGTTTGATCGCACCAATTACGTTCGATAAGGCTGAACTTTGAACTAATAGCCAAATATCCTGATAGTATCTCCAGCGAATGACAACTACGACAATCACTGGAACAAACATTAAAAAGCCTTTTTTTAAAACTTCACTCGCTGGATCAAAACGGTTGAAATGCCAAAAAAGAAAGAGAAGTACAGGTACAAACCCAAAGGCCATCCGATCGGTGAACGCAAATAAAGCCAAACTTGCTCCAGTCAATAACCATTGATTATCGATAGCACAGCGGAACATGAGGGTGACCAAATAACAGCTTAAACTCAAATTAGAGCCCCAACTCAATTCATAACTGGTTATCCACAACACGGCTAAAATGCCCGCTCCAGAGGCGACTTCGGGCAAAGCCATACGACCCGCAAGAATATCTAACTCCCAAAGAAAAAGTAGAAGAAAAAGATTTGAAAGAAGAATCACCACCCAAATTTCCTGATTTGGAAGCAGAAAGGAAATAAGACGAGCTAACCAAAGAAAAGGATCCTGAGTGAGCTGGAACACCTGCGAAAACGAGTGTTGGCTCAAAGCTCTAACTGCTTTAACTTCAGCTCCGTCGGAAATTCGTTTGATAAGTTCATTGATTAAAACCGCTCTGGGCTGCATTGGGCGAATAGCCCGCCCTGCATATTGCGGAGAAATTTTGGCATTAATCGTAAACAGCGCTACTGCAATAAGAAGAAAACGATGAGTTGCAAAAGCGAGGAAGATTTTCCACATGGGGGTTAGTTTATCACAATTTTATTAGGTAGTTACAATTCGTTCCACCGTTTTTTAAGAAGAGTCAGTCCCACGATACAAGCCGTCTCAGCTCTGAGCCGATTCTTCCCTAAACCCATTGCTTTTCCAAGTTGTTGGAACCAACCTCTTTCCGTCTGACTCCATCCCCCCTCACTTCCGACTAGGAGATCAACTTCACGGTCGATTGGAACAGATTCTAAAGCATCAAATCGCGCGTGTTCATCACAATAAACTAACTGCCTTTCCTTTTGCCGCTTTTCAAAAATCCAAGATTTCAAATCGAGGGGTTTCAAAACAACAGGGAAATAGGTCTCCTGACACTGTTTGGCCGTTTCCAATACGACTCTCTCCCAACGGTCTTCATTCCAAGAATTTATTTTAAGTGAATATTCAGAAATTAAGGGCTGGAAGCTGCAAACTCCGAGCTCTGTACAACGATGAATAATAAAGTCTAAAGCATTCGATTTTGGTATAGCGCAAGCAATATGAATGCGATTTTTAATTTCCTCTTTTCGTACCTCTTCAACCAGACATCTTGTTTTTTTACTGTGAGGCTCGATAACAATGGCACGGGCAATTTCACCCTCACCATTTACTAGTTCGCATTGTTCTCCCCCCTCCATTCTTAGAACTTTAACTAAATGGTGAGACTCTTCGGGAGTCAACTCAAACTCTTGACCTACGACAAATTTAGCTTTTAATAAAAAACGAGCCATGCTGTTTCTCAACTACAACCTGGTTTCTTCCCCTTTGTTTAGCAACAAAAAGCGCGTGATCTGAGGCCTGAACCAACTCTTCAGCTGTTTTCCCAAAGTCCGGAAAAGCAGCTAAACCGAGGCTCACAGTTAAAAAGGCTTCTTCTCTTTGCCCCTGAAAAGAAATTCTCTCAATGCCAGCTCTTAATCTCTCAGCAATCTCTTTCGCCGATTGTATCTTGGTTTCAGGGAGCACTAACATAAATTCCTCTCCACCATACCTGCCGACAGCATCACTTTTACGAAGATTAGATGCAAGGTTCTGGGCAATTTTCTTAAGGGCTTCATCTCCGAGTACGTGCCCTTCAGTGTCGTTAAATTTTTTAAAATAATCAACGTCCACCATCGCAACAACCAGGGGGCGATTATATCGGGAAGCTCTGTCAATTTCTTCATTGAATCTTGCAAAAATAGCCCGGCGATTAAAAACTTTGGTGAGTGCATCTGTCATCGCTAGTTCACTGAGTTTTTCATTGGCCATTTTTAATTCCGAAGTCCTCTCTTCCACTTTTTGTTCAAGACTGGAATTGAGTTCGGTGAGTTCAGATATTAATCTTTGGTTTTCTCTGACAAGTTGATGGTGTTTTCGGGCCTGATCCAAAACAACTAAAAGCTCTTGATTATCCCAAGGTTTCGTCACGTAGCGATAAATTTCGGCCCGATTAATAGCATCAAGCATGTCTTCAATATCGGTGTGCCCGGTCAAAATCACCCGAGTGACTAACGGACGTTTTTTGGCTATTTCGGATAATAACTCTGTGCCCAACATCCCCGGCATTTTCAGATCCGATACGACCACTTCAAACTCTTGATTAGTCACTTCGGAAAGAGCCTTCTGAGGATCTTGGATCCCAACCATGTCAAACTTTCCTCGAACAGCTCGCTCCAAGGCCTCAAGATTTTCTTGTTCATCATCAATCACTAAAATTTTTGGCAGGCGACTATTCATTCTCGCCTCCAATTATACGGCGTCCCACCCCAAAAAACCACCAAAAGGTATGGCTTTACTTTTGGCAGCGCTCAATTGGAATTTTTTCAAAATCCCCGGGCGCAACCTGATAAATCCTCTTAAGATCCTCTGAAAAGTAAGGGGGTATTTTTCTAGTGTTTCTGCATTTAGGAATATCAAATTTGGGGTGCTTTAATCCCCTTTTTAGGTAGTCAGAAAGTCCGTAGGGATAGTCGGTATTCATCCAATCTAAAATCGAGTTGAAATTCCCCCACTTAATCCAATCTCCGGACCATTTCCAGTGTTGCACCTGAAACGGCAAGAGAGAGGGGTTTTGATGCGCCCTGACAGTTGAAAATGGATACTCTTCAACTTTTTCGCACAGCCCGGCCCTCACAGGATTGCGATAAACATATTTTACGCAATGGAGAAAATAAGTTGTATTTGTTATCAGCGACCACTTATAAGGACCTCCAAAAAGATGATTGGTTCGTTCTGCGATTTGATTAACTTTCCTGCAAACTTCCCTAAGTAAATATCTCATCGGTTCATCTATTTTTCCATCAACCGAAGAGGCAATTAAGTGGAGATGATTAGACATAAGAACAAGCGCATGGACTCGAATTCTTAAAGCCACAGGATCGCGAGATAGGATTTCCGCAAGAACTTTCCAAAATGCTGATTGAGGTATGTAAAACCACTCCCGATTATTAGCACGTGTTGTGATGTGGTAGGGAAATTGACTAGTTCTTATAATAGGATGTTTAGGCATATTCTGCCTGGCTTCCCAGCAAATTTTCGGCCAAAATCTGTTTCACGCTACCCGCCAAGAGTAAAGCCATACCTTTTGGTAGTACTACCCGCCAAGAGTAAAGCCATACCTTTTGGTAGTAGCATTCGAGCGAAAAAAGGGGGAAAATACAGGCTCTATGCTTAAGATTATTTTTTTACTTATCGCTCTCGTTTCAATCTCTTTTGCCGAGGAAACCAAACTGGCTAACCCTGAATCGAGAGTTCAACTGAAAAACAGTGTTGAAAATATTGTTTCACCTCAAAAACTCAAAGATCTTAAAGCGGGAATCCTGATTAGCTCAGCTCAGACCGGAGAAGTCCTCTATGAGCAAAATGCGGATGAACTTCTCATTCCGGCTAGTGTGAATAAAATTTTTACCTCTTATGCAGCTCTCAAGAAGCTTAAGCCTAACTTTACTTTTAAAACTTATGTTTATACCAAAGGGGCAATTCAAAACGAAACGCTAGCTGGAGATCTTTACTTCAAAGGCGGTGGGGATCCTAGCTTAGTTTCTGAAAGACTTTGGATGCTAGTGAACGATCTTACGAGATCTGGAATAAAAAAGGTCCTGGGAAATATTATCGTCGATTCCTCGTTCTATGATTCCGTAAGAACTCCCGAAGCTCGCCCTAAATATTTAAAAGATCAAGCTTACAATGCCCCTATTGGCGGCCTTTCTTTTAACTTCAACACATGTACCGTTTACGTCAAACCGGGACAAAAAGTAGGGAGTAGTCCACTTGTTTATACCGACCCAGAAAACAGCTATATCGATGTTGTTAATCAAGCCACAACTTCAAAAGCTGGCGCTAATAATACACTAGCCGTCAATCGCACCGAATATGTCAAAGGGGATTTAGGGGACACGGTTCTTCTGCGTGGAGCCATTCCTCTGGACCACAAAGAGGTTCGCTTCTATAAAAACATTGTTAATCCAGCTCTCTACGCCGGCCATATGTTTAAAACCTTCATGCTCCAAAGAGGTTTTAAAATCTCTGGAAACATCGTTGAAGGTGTGGTTCCGGAAAATGCTAAACAACTTTTGGAATTTGAATCTCAACCCCTTTGGCAAATCGTTTGGGGAATGAATAAATTTAGCAATAACTTTGTAGCCGATCAGACCCTGAAGCGTTTAGGAGCTGAAGTTTGGGGCGTTCCTGGAACCATGGAAAAGGGAATCGCAGCGCTTGAAAATGTTCTAGAAGATGTTGGAATTCCAAAAAACCTTTATAAGATTGTCGATGGAAGTGGGTTAACTCGTGAAACTAAAGTCACGGCTCGTCAAATCGGAAAAGTCCTTCAAATGGCATACAAAGACTTCTCATCATCCCCAGAATTTATCTCATCTCTTGGAATCGGAGGAGAAGACGGTACCATGAAGCGTCGCACCTTAGCCGTCAACGAATCTATCGTCCGCGCTAAGACTGGCTCTTTAGACGGTGTAAGCAGTCTGGCCGGTTACGTGACTTCTGCAGATAATGAGATTTTGGCTTTTGCAATTTTATTAAACGATCCGAAGCTCAAATACGGTAAAATGTCGACTTGGGCAGATCAAATAGCAGTAGCTGCCTCAAAATTTCACAGATAATCTTTTTCATAAAATTTGAGGTTAATTGTGCCAAACTCACGGTTTGTTGCCTTAGCTTTAATCTTAAGTTGCTCTTTTCGTATTTACGGATTAATTCCCCTCCCATTTTCTTTAGAAACACAACGAGATAAAGAACTGCCTAATTTTGGGAAACAAACAAAAGCCTTAGGTTATTCAGGGCAAGAGACTTTTCGAGTGACCCCAGAACTAGAAAAGCGTGTAGCTTTTTGGAAACGAATCTACACCGAACTCACTAGTTCTCAAGCTCTGATACACGATTCCGAATACCCGGAGCTCAGCTATCATGTTGTGGATATCTCCCCTTATACGGAGAACACTTCAAGCAGCTATGCAAAACGCATGGCTGCCATGAATAACTTTTTTACAAGTGAAAAGCAGAGAATAGCCAACCAACTCAAAATACTTCACAGATTTTCAGGCCCTACTGACAACCTCCCCGTTGAACTACAAACCCTGGCAAAAAAATTCGAAGGCATTAAAGATAAAAACAAATATCTGAAAGCTATTTCACGGTTAAGAGCCCAAATAGGTCAAAGAGATCCTATCGTTCGTGGATTCATTTTTGGGGGCAAATATTTCAACGATATGATGGCGATTTTTGAGGAAAACAGAATCCCTAAAGAACTTACTCGACTCCCTCTAGTGGAATCGGCCTTTAACTTAAACGCTAAATCTAAAGTAGGTGCTTCGGGTGTTTGGCAGTTCATGCGAGGAACCGGAAACCAGTACTTAAGAATCGACCCGAATATCGACGAAAGGAACGATCCCATCGCAGCCACAAAAGCTGCAGCCCAGTTACTGAAAGAAAACTACGAAGCCCTAGGCTCCTGGCCCCTCGCTGTCACCGCTTATAATCACGGAAGACGCGGCGTTGCTCGAGCAATCACAGCCACACGAAGCACCCAACTTCATCATATTATCCGACATCACAAAGCCCCGAGTTTCGGCTTTGCTTCACAGAATTTCTACTCCGAATTTCTGGCTATTCTTGAAGTTGAAAGAGATTACAAAAAGCATTTTGGAAAAATGTTAGTCGATTCCCCTTTAAAGTATGAGAAGGTCAAAGTATTAAAGACTTCCCTCATTCACGAAATAGCCTCACGCTGTCAGGTAAGCCCAAAAGAGATCGCAGAATATAATCCGGCCCTGACTGATCGAGTTGTTTCAGGCAGAGGGCAAGTTCCCAAGGGTTTTCAGTTGAAAATCCCTGTAGGCACAAGAGAGCTTTGCGCTCGACCGAAGCCTTTTTTAAAATCTAAATCTAAATCTTCCTCTGCCCAAACGATTGGTTTTAAATTAAACTCGAGATCGTGATTTCAAAACCCAGGAAACCTCATGAAAATTGAAACTGGCCTCGACCTTTTTTTAAAAAAAGAATTTACGCGCTTTAGAAAAGCACGTATTGGACTCCTTTGTAATCAGGCTTCAGTCAACATAAACTTAAGACACGCTTCCGAACTTTTTCTTCAAAAAAAATTAAAGCTGAACTTGGGTTGTTTTATTGGTCCTCAACATGGGATTCGGGGAGAAAAACAAGATAACATGGTGGAGTCGGAAGACTTCATTGATCCCAATAGCCAATTGCCGGTCTATAGCCTTTACGGAGCCTCTAGAAAACCCACACCCAAAATACTTGAAGACCTAGATACTTTTGTTATTGATCTTCAAGATATCGGCTGTCGAATTTATACTTTCATGTACACAATGCTTTATTGTTTGCAAGCTGCTAAGGCTCACAATAAAAAAGTTGTAGTTCTAGACCGCCCAAATCCTATCGGTGGAGAGCAGGTCGAAGGCAATTTACTTAAGTTAGAGTTCAGCTCCTTCGTAGGCTTATTTCCCATGACCACCCGGCACGGGATGACTATGGGCGAACTGGCTTTAATGTTTAATGAAGAACTATCGATTCATTGTGACTTAGAGGTCATTCGAATGAAGGGCTGGAAACGAAATCTATATCCTGAGGCCTGGGGAAGACCTTGGGTTCCTCCGTCCCCCAACATCCCTGTGGCTGATTCGGCTCAAACCTTTTCCGGGACAGTTCACTTCGAAGGCACCAATGTCTCCGAAGGCCGAGGAACCGCGATGCCTTTTCTTTACCTAGGGGCTCCCTATATTGAGGCCGATACTCTCGCAGATAAAATGAACAGCCTTAAATTACCTGGTGTTTTTTTTCGGGCGATTTACTTTCAACCCACTTTTCATAAGGGCAAGGATCAAGTTTGCGGAGGGGTCCATATACACGTATTAGACCGAAAGAAGTTTAACTCGTTTGAAGCAGGAATCCATCTCCTTTCTACCGTTGCACAACTTTATCCCGAAAAGTTTGCTTGGAAACAGCCCCCTTACGAATATGAGTATGACAAAATGCCAATCGATCTTATTGCCGGAACCGATGAACTTAGAAATCTCATCGAATCAAAGTCCTCAATAAAAAAATTCCTTGAACAATCAAAGAAAGATGTCCTAGCCTTTAAAAAAATAAGGTCGCGATACTTGATCTACTAGGAGTCACTGGTTTGGACACTTTAGCTCATGAATTCAATATTACACTGAACAACTTACAGTTAGCTGTGAAGCGCTGGGGTGAAAGTTCTTCAAAACCTATTCTTGCTCTACACGGGTGGCTCGATAATGCGGGAACTTTCGATCGATTGGCCCCCCTTCTTAAAGATTTTCAAATTTTCGCAGTCGATATGCCTGGCCACGGACTCTCTAGCCACTGGCCGCAGGGAATGAGCTACCATTCCATCGACGCTGTTGGAATTGTTTCCCAATTGGTTCGTCACTGGAACTGGGAAAAGGTGACTCTTTTGGGACACTCCATGGGGGCCAGTATTGCAAGCCTTTATGCTGGTGCCTTTCCGGAAAAAGTGGATCGTCTGGTTCTTATCGAAGGTTTGGGTCCCTTAGCAGCTCCCGCAAGTGAAGTCCCTCATCGACTCAGAAGATCCATTCAGCAATATGCTGAATTAAGTTTGAAAAAGCTTCCGATCTATTCCTCTGTCGAGGAGGCTATAGAACTTAGAAGGCGTGTTTCGATGATGAGCATTGGGGCTGCAACTCCTATTGTCACTCGAGGACTCAAAGAGGTTGTCGGAGGATTCACTTGGCGAACCGATCCTAGACTTAAAATGGAGTCCCCCTATCGAATGACCGAGGAGCAGGTTTGCGAATGTCTTAAACAAATTACCTGTCAGGTTCTTTGGATTCGAGCAAATCAGGGAATGAACTTGGATCCTTTCATGGCTTCTCATCGCCAACAATCAGTAAAAGAACTTAATGTTTTTAGGTTGGATGGAAACCATCATGTCCACTTAGAGAATCCAAATAGAGTGGCTGAAGCCATAACACCCTTTTTATTAAATCAGACTTTTAATGTTTGACGTCTTTTAAATTTTTGTTTCCCTCCTTCAATGGAGGGACTACTGTTTTATAAAAACCGACGTAAATACATTGATTTCACAAATAGTCCCGCTATCTTTAAATATTGAAATGAACTGTCCCCTTTTTGCTGCTATAGTGGCAAGCCATGCAAAGAAACAGAGCCCATTTAAAAGGAGAATGGATTGCGAAGTTGCTTCGCTCGCACATTCGCCCCCTTTCCGAGCGTCGAGTTGGCATTGAAATCGAGAGAATCGGTCTGTGGAATGATCTCACCCCCTTTCAGTACTCGACTCAAACCCTGACAAATGGTCAAATTCGTCCTGGAGCCATCGATCTACTTAAAGAGCTCTCACAAAAATATCATTGGGCTACAATCAATAATTCACAGGGGCGTCCTTTAGGACTTACTAACCCAATTGGTAAAGTAACACTCGAACCGGGAGGTCAAGTAGAACTCTCTACTGATCCTTTTTACGATTTAATTACCATTCAACAAAAAGTAACACATTTTGAAAATCAAATTGCCGAAATTACCAATCCTTGGAATCTTCACTGGATAGGTTTAGCAGTTAATCCTATCAATAAGGTTTCAGACATTGAGCTAATTCCCTCCACAAGATATCAGATAATGGATGATTTTTTAAAAAGCCGTGGTTCTTTGGGAACAAGCATGATGCGAAGAACAAGTTCCGTCCAAGTTAACCTCGATTACACAAGTGAAGAAGAAGCGATCGAAATGCTTCGAGCAGCTCTTTTGTTGGCTCCTATCTCCTATGCTCTTTTTGCCAATTCACCTTTCTGCGAAGGAAAAGATACTGGATATCTGTCTTTTCGAGGAAGAATCTGGCAATACACCGACCCTTCACGTACTGGTCTCTTACCAGAGGTGTTTGAAGGCGATTTTGATTTCAATGATTATGCCGATTATCTTTGGAATGAACCTTTGATGTTTGTTCAAGACTCTAAAAATAATTACCACTCTGGACGAGGTTTCTGCTTAAAAGAAATTGAGATGGGAAAACTTCCTGGCATCACCTGCTCTGAAACCAATCAAATTAATGCTATGAGGGAACTGTTTTCAGAGGCGCGAATCAAACTAGGTTATATCGAAATTAGATCGATTGATGGATTATTGCCCGACTATAGATATGCTGCCAGCGCCTTTTGGCTGGGAATTCTTTATGGCACCTCAGCTAGAAAAGAGGTCTTTAAACTTTTGGGAAATTTATCGGCACAGGACAGGCAAGTCCTATTTAGCGAAACCATTAAGTCGGGACTTAAGGCGCATGCTCCGAAACTCAAGTTAATTGATATTTGTAAAATTCTTGTTGAGGTTGCTGAGAGCGAACTAAAAACTCGCGGACTTGGTGAAGAAAGTCTTCTCAGCCCGCTTAAAGAAAACTTAAAACAAAATTTAAACCCTGCGGAATTTTTAGTGAGGCGTTTCACAACAGAGTGGAAATCCGATATAACAAAAGTTATTGAACACACTATTCAGAGGTAGAAAAATAATTATGATCCAATTATACCAATCAGAAGGTTGCCCTTTTTGTGTTAAAGTTCGGCTAGCTTTCGAAGAGATGGGAATTTCTTACATTTCAAAATCGATGCCCCTAAGAGTCGATTCGGTTTTTAAACAAGAACTAATAAAATTAGGTGGCAAAATTCAAGTTCCCTTTCTTCACGATCCCGAAAGAAACGTCAAAATGTATGAAAGCAATGACATCATTGATTACGCTAGAGAGAGTTACGCAAAGTAGATAAAACTAATCATTGTCGAGTTTTTCGAATTTTTTAGGTTTCGACCCAACAGGAGGAGCTGTTTCTCAAGGCCAACGTGCTAA
>VGSE01000071.1 GCA_016875135.1 Deltaproteobacteria bacterium | reverse complement strand
GTAGCCCACCATTTAAAATATTCATCAAGGGAACGGGCATCTTTAAGTCTTTATCACTTAAACCTAACATTTCATTCACAACTAAAAAGAGAGGCCTCTTTTGGTAAGCTGCGACCGCATGAACAAAAGCTAAAGAAACCCCAAGAATCGCATTGGCACCAAATTTTCCTTTTTGGGGCGTTCCGTCTGCTTCCAAAGTCACTCGATCTAACTGATGAACATTCTCAAAACTTTTTCCCTCAAGGAGCCGGCTCAAACTCTCGTTAACATTCTTGACCGCTTTTAATGTTCCTTTACCTAAAAACCTTTTAGGGTCTTCATCCCTCAGCTCCAAAGCTTCATGCTCTCCTGTTGAAGCCCCCGATGGAACCATGGCTCTACCCCAAGAGCCATCTGCCAGAGTCATCTCTACTTCGATTGTCGGATTACCTCTCGAATCTAAGATTTCTCGACCGTGAACTTTTGAAATTTTGTATGCCATAATAAAAAACCCTCGATGACGTATCCTAAATCTGTCTTACTCTTTGGTCGAGTAAAATACTAATTGAGGTACCACCGAGGGTTTAAACTTAACCACCAAAGGCTTAGGCCCTTAGTATTAGTCGTTCTTTTCTTCTCTGAACTCAGCTTCTATCGGCTCATCCTCTTTTTTAGCACCTTCTGAACCTGGAGCTTCTTGACCTTGCGGACCACCTGCCCCTTGTGCCGAGGACTTGTACATGGCTTCTGCCATTTTGTGAGATAGAGCGGTTAGCTTGTCTAAGCAGGTTTGCATCTGCTCGTATTCATCCTTCTGAACAGCTTCTCTTCCATCTTTCACAGCGGCTTCAATATCCCCTTTAATATCGGCTGGGACCTTGTCGCCGTTCTCTTTCAGAAGTTTTTCGGTATTGTAAACCAGGTTGTCTAAGTTGTTTTTCAAAGAGACCTGTTCACGTTTCTTCTTATCTTGTTCAGCATTGGCTTCGGCATCTTTGACCATCTTCTGGATGTCAGTTTCACTAAGTCCACTGCTAGCCGTAATTTTGATAGACTGTTCTTTGCCAGTGGCCAAGTCTTTCGCCGCGACATGCACGATGCCGTTAGCATCGATATCGAAAGTCACTTCGACTTGAGGAACGCCTCGTGGAGCTGCAGCAAGTCCAGTGAGCTGAAATCTAGCTAAAGTTCGATTGTCATAGGCAAACTCTCGTTCTCCTTGGAGAACATGAATTTCCACTGTTGTTTGATTGTCTTCCGCTGTCGAGAAAACTTGAGTTTTCTTAGTGGGTATTGTTGTATTTCGTTCAATCAACTTAGTGAACACGTGCCCTAAGGTTTCGATACCTAGGGAAAGTGGAGTCACATCGAGCAATAGCAGGTCCTTAACTTGACCGCCTAATACCCCCCCTTGAATCGCAGCTCCAATAGCCACAACTTCATCAGGGTTAACGCTCTTGTTAGACTCTTTTCCAAAAAACTTCTTAACCGCTTCTTGGATCTTGGGAACACGGGTTGAACCTCCCACGAGCACTACTTCATCGATATCAGCAGCAGTTAAGCCTGCGTCTTTCAGAGCTTGTTTACAGGGCTCAATCGATTTTTGAATCAAATCATCTATCAGTTGCTCAAATTTAGCACGGCTAAGTTTGACCTGTAAGTGTTTAGGACCACTAGCATCAGCTGTGATGAAAGGCAGATTAACTTCCGTTTCTAAAGAGGAAGAAAGCTCTATCTTGGCTTTTTCAGCAGCTTCTTTTAAGCGTTGCAGAGCCATTTTGTCTTTGCTCAGATCAATCCCTTGGTCTTTCTTAAATTCAGCAATTAACCACTGAATGATTCTTTGATCGAAGTCGTCACCACCGAGGTGAGTGTCCCCGTTGGTTGATTTCACTTCGACAACGTTATCGCCGACATCAAGAATGGAGATATCAAAAGTACCTCCCCCGAAGTCATAAACTGCAATTTTTTCCTCTTTTTTCTTATCTAGACCATAAGCTAACGCTGCAGCAGTGGGCTCATTGATAATACGTTTCACATCGAGACCCGCAATTCGCCCAGCATCTTTAGTAGCTTGCCGTTGAGCATCGTTGAAGTAAGCAGGAACGGTAATGACCGCTTCTTTAACTTCATGACCCAAGTAATCCTCAGCACACTTTTTTAACTTCTGAAGAATTAACGCAGAAATTTCAGGAGCTGAAAAATTCTTACCTCTAATGTCAACCGCTACATCATTTCCATTTTTTACAACTTTGTAAGGAACCAGTTGGGTTTCGCCAGTCACTTCATCATAGCGACGTCCCATGAAACGCTTAACCGAATAGACGGTATTTTCAGCGTTGGTGATGGCCTGACGCTTCGCTACGGTTCCTACTAATTTTTCACCCTCTTTCGTGAAGGCAACTACAGATGGAGTGGTTCTTCCACCTTCTTCGTTGGCGATAACCTTAACATCACCACCCTCCATGACGGATACGCAAGAATTTGTCGTTCCCAAGTCAATCCCAATAATTTTGCTCATATGTCTATTCTCCTTAAACTGGATGTTTCCAGCCTTAACTACAGTTATCGGCCGTTCGGAGCCACTTCAGCTTCTTCCGATTTCTATCCGAACGGTAATATGGGTTTGCTTTTTTTTAAGTCAACCCGAAAAGGAAAGGACTTGACTCTATTTCAAGAATTAGCAAATTAAAGATACCTGCTCCCTTTGAATGGGCTTTTTAAGAGGCTGGTCCGATATATTTTTTCTTAAATTGCAAAGACTTATAGAGGACCAAGGTTATAAGATTTGATAAGTTTTCTTGGAGTTTCATTTGATACTTCACCTCATCGTCAAACGGCCAATAAATTGCGCGCCTTAAACCAACTTCATGGCCGTTTGAACCTCTTAAAAAGCCCACTCAAAGGGTGCAGGTAAAAAAGCTCATGTCTCTTGGAGGCTGTGGCAAACCCGCTTGCTCAATAAATTAATTTTGAATTAAATACCTGTTTTTTTTAGGTTTTTTATTTTACCTACTCTAGCTTTCCTTGACTTTTAACCAAAGCCCACCAATATTGGGCTGTTCGTTTTGATTAGGGTGAAGTCCGGTGAACCCATAATGGAATCACTGGACACTTTATTAAGGAGGAAAAATCATGAATATTCGTCCCTTACACGATCGGTTGATTGTGAAGCGTTTCGAAGAAGAAGAGCGCACAAAAGGTGGAATCATTATTCCTGACAATGCGAAGGAAAAACCACAACAAGGTGAAATCATCGCTGTCGGTGCTGGAAAAGTTTTAGAGGATGGCAAAAAAGCTCCTCTTGAAGTCAAAAAGGGCGACCGAGTTCTTTTTGGTAAATACTCTGGAACCGAAATCAAAATTGATGGAACCGAGTATTTAATGATGAGAGAAGAAGATATTCTCGGAGTCATTGAAAAATAATTAATCAATAAGGAGATTATTTATGTCAGCTAAAGAATTACGTTTTAGAGAAGAAGCCCGCTCAGCAATCCTGAAAGGGGTTAATGTTTTAGCGGAAGCTGTAAAAGTAACTCTTGGACCTAAAGGTCGCAATGTAGTTATTGAAAAATCCTTTGGTGCTCCCACCATCACTAAAGATGGTGTGACCGTAGCCAAAGAAGTCGAACTTGAAAACAAGTTCGAAAACATGGGCGCTCAAATGGTTAAAGAAGTGGCCAGCAAGACAAATGACGATGCGGGTGACGGAACAACCACTGCGACAGTTCTTGCCCAGGCTATTTTCCGTGAAGGTGCCAAAGTTGTGACCACTGGCCACAATCCCATGGAACTTAAGCGCGGTATCGACAAAGCTGTTGAATCTGTTGTTGCTGAGCTGAAAAAACTCAGTAACCCCATCAAAAGCGAAAAAGAGATCGCTCAAATTGGAACCATCTCTGCAAACAACGATCCTGAAATTGGAAAATTGATTGCTGAAGCCATGCAAAAGGTCGGCAAAGAAGGAGTTATCACGGTAGAAGAATCAAAAACTGCAGAAACAACTCTTGAAGTTGTTGAAGGAATGCAATTTGATCGCGGATACCTCTCTCCTTACTTCGTAACCAATGCGGAGTCGATGGAGTGTGCTCTAGAAAATCCTTTTATTCTTCTTTGCGATAAAAAGATTTCAGGAATGAAGGATCTTCTCCCTCTTCTAGAACAGGTCGTTCAAGCAGGTCGTCCTTTATTAATTATTGCTGAAGATGTTGAAGGTGAAGCTCTAGCAACTCTAGTGGTCAACAAATTGCGTGGCACTATCCACGTAGCTGCTGTTAAGGCCCCTGGATTCGGTGATAGACGAAAAGACATGCTAAAAGACATCGCTATCCTAACCGGTGGTGAGGTTATTGCTGAGGAGCTAGGACTCAAACTTGAGAACGCAAGCGTTAAGTCTTTAGGATCAGCCAAAACTGTCACAATCGACAAAGAAAACACAACGATTGTGGATGGTAAAGGCAACAAAAAAGACATTGATGCCAGAGTTAAAACTATCCGAGCTCAAATCGAAGAAACTTCTTCTGACTACGATCGCGAAAAGCTCCAAGAGAGACTTGCGAAATTAGTGGGTGGCGTTGCCGTTATTAACGTTGGTGCCCCAACTGAAGTTGAAATGAAAGAGAAAAAAGCTCGCGTAGAAGATGCTTTACACGCAACCCGTGCTGCAGTTGAAGAAGGTATCCTCCCTGGTGGCGGAACCGCTTACATCCGCGCAGCTCAAGCTTTAGATAGAATGAAGCTTGAAGGGGAGCAACAAGTAGGAGCCACCATTATCCGTCGCGCTCTTGAAGAGCCTTTGAGACAAATCTCTCAAAATGCCGGATATGAAGGTTCTATTGTTGTCGATAAAGTAAGAAACAACTCGAACACTAACTTTGGTTTCAATGCTCTAGCAGAAAAATACGAAGATCTCGTTGCTGCTGGTGTCATTGACCCAACTAAAGTTTCTCGCTGTGCTCTACAAAATGCAGCGAGTATCGCTTCTTTGATGCTAACCACAGAAGCTATGATCACTGAGAAGCCTAAAGAACAAGAAGCTTCCGCTGGTCATGGACATGGTGGTGGCATGGGCGGTATGGGCGGTATGGGCGGCATGATGTAAAAACCCCCATTCCTAACAGGGATATAAAAATAGAACGGGAGAGACTCTTAAGAGTTTCTCCCGTTTTTTATTTTAAAAATTTTTGTTGGATTTTATAGTTAGCTAATTAAATACTGTAGCGTTTCATACCCGTTCCCTTTAAACGAGCTTTTTAAGAGGGTGGTCCGATATATTTTTTCTTAAATGGCAAAAATCTCTAGAGAAGCATGGTTGTAAGATTTGATAAGTTTTCTTGGAGTTTCCTTTGATAAATCATCCCATCAAACGGCCAATAACTTACGCACCGCGAACGAACTTCATGGTCGTTTGAATCGCACAAAAAGCTCACTTAAAGGGAGAAGGTATTAGCGTTTTCCGGCAGAATTTAGTTATTTTGTCAGCGCAATCATAGCGAGAGCAAAACCAGTAATCCCCGTAATGAACCCACTGATTAGAAGGAAGGTTTGCATGTCTCGTCTCCAATTAAAAGGCACCGAAATCACATCCCCATCTAAAATCTTGGGAATTTTTTCACCATCTTCAATCAGGTCTTCAAGATCTACGTTAATGAGTTCTTTTACATTTCGTCGGCGAATTTTTATTCCGTTAAGCTTACTCATGTCGGAATAACCGCCCGCATAAGTAATCGCGAACATCAGATCCGTTCCCTCAGGGAAATAATGAACTCCCTGCTGGGGGATCGATCCGTACATATTCACTCTCATTAAAAGCTTTCCATAGCCAGCGCCATGAATAAACTCTCCCGCCCCAGGTGTGTGGTTAGGGGGAATTTGAGTGAATTTATCATCTAGAGATTCGCCTAGAATACCATTAGTGGGTAAAGTTAGAGATATAACGACACACAAAGACATTAGTTTTTTTAAGATCATGAATTTTCTCTTGGGTTTTTAAATATTATACAAACCTAAGCGGCTTCTGCCATTTTTATTTAGGATTACGCCAATTTTCCATCCAATGGGTTACAAGTCTTACCATAGCTCCGGACGCACCTTTGGTTGGATGATAGTTAATATCTTTTCTGTACCAAGCGCTTCCCGCAATATCGAAATGAACCCAAGGTAATTTGGAATCAACGAAAAACTTAAGAAAGGTTCCAGCTTTGCTTGATCCGGCTTCGCGGTTTCCACTGTTTCTGATATCCGCTGTGGCGCTTTTTAAATCCTCTTCATACTCTTCATATAGAGGTAACTCCCAGACTCTCTCGTCAGTCTCTTTCGAAGCCTTTTTTACATCATCAATAAGACCAGAGTGAGTTCCCATAATTCCGGTAGTAACTGTGCCTAGCGCCACCACCACAGCCCCAGTGAGGGTTGCAAAATCAGCCATGGCTTGAGGGGCAAAATACTTCTGAACGTACTCCATCGCATCTGCCAAAATCAAACGTCCCTCGGCGTCAGTATTGATAATCTCTACCGATTTACCGGTCATACTTTTTTGAACATCCCCGGGTTTTTGCGCTCTTCCGCCGGGCATATTTTCTGTAGCCGCTATTACACCAACGACATTTCTTGAAATTTTCAGGTCAGCCAGGGCCTGAAATACTCCCGCCACAGTCGCGGCACCCATCATGTCGTATTTCATCTCTTCCATACGATCAGCTGGTTTAAGAGAAATACCACCGCTATCAAAAGTGAGCCCTTTCCCCACCAAAGCAATCGGCTTTTCTGACTTTTTACCTTTCATGTACTCTAAAACAATCAATTTAGGTTCCTCAGCCGAACCTTGAGCAACTCCGAGCAGCAGCCCCATTTTTTCTTTTTCCATCTCTTTTCGGCCCAAAGTAGTACACTTAATTCCTCGGTCCTTGGCCATCTTCTCAACCAAACGACTAAACTCATTGGGAGTTAAAACATTGCCCGGGCGATCCCCGAGCGACCGAGCAAAATTAACAGCTCCAGCGAGAAAGCCAGCTCTTTCTGCGGCTTTTATCAAAGCAACACTTTTCATTCCCAAAAAGGTAAGGCCTAAAACTTCAAAAGAGCTAGGATCTGCTTTCTTTAAGTCTTTGTATTCATAACCAGCGAGGAGATAGCCTTCACAAAAGGCTTGAACAGCGCTTACAAGTTCAGAAGGCTTAGCGCCGGCGAATACACTGTCCATTTGAACGGCGGCTTTTGATATTTTTTCTCTTTTTTGCGCATGGTATAGAGCGGCGCCACCTTGCCTAACTACTTCACAAGAAAATTTCTTAGATTTTCCTAAACCCAACAAGAAAAGATTGGAATATCCGAGCAAAGAAAAAAACCTAAGAAAATTCACCTCGTTCCTTTTTCCCGTAAAGTGCTTAGAGACTTTGATCTGTTCGCTCAGAGCATCAATGTCTTTGTTCCTCTTTCCTCTATAAAGAGGATATGAGGGCTGGTCTTTCTCTTGGGTTTCAGTTTGATACCAGCCTAAAACAAGTGCTGGTGATTGAGTAGTTTCAGTTGTGGTAACAAAATCAAACTTAGGCAAATTCACGTTGGCTCCCCTAGTGATAAAAAGGTTTAGCTTTCTATTCTATGAACAGGAGACACCAATTGACAACTGTATTACTGGTTTTTCTTTGAAGGAAATAAAGCTATAGCGTGGCCTATCGGAGAAGGGCTGTAGGCCCCTTTTTGAACTAATTCTTGAAAAAGTTTAGCCTCCGATTCCGATTTAAAAGTAAGCCGATTAAAGAAAGGATAGTTTACCATTTTCCAATAAAAAGTAATGCCCCCCATATTCGGTTTTAACCAACTATATTCGATAGGGTACATACCCAACCTATCATGAGAACACTCAAGGTCGAGCTCCCGTTGAGCAAAACGAATTGCGTCATTTAACTCCTGAAACTCCCCTATCTGTTGTTCTTGAGAAGTCGTTGTCCAAAGAACAAAATACTTCTGCCCATTTTTAACTATGTATCCCAGTTGAGCTTTTTCCCGAAAAGGGTCATAAACATTCCAACTCACAATAACAAGAGCTTCTACGATCAAAAGTCCTAAAATCTGCCATTTGAACAATTTAAAACATCTCTTTTTAAACAACCAAGTCTTCATACAATTCTCTACTACCAGTTTAAGCAATTAAGGTGCCGAGATATTGCGGATTTTTATACTATTATTTCAAATACTTAAATTCGAATACCCTTAGAATACCGACTAAGTTCTCAACAAACGAATAAAAGATATTCGAACAAAACGGTCTCTATCGTTTTTGTGTAAGCAATTGACTAATCGTCTTGCCGGAAGAAATAAGAACGTAAGTAATCCTCATGGGTATCTGAGTTTCAATTCTCCTTTTTCAAAAAGTGGTTCCAAATTAAACAAAGACTATAATTATTAAGTATTTGTAATTAATATTCTTTTTAGCAATCGAAATCGGTTCCAAAATGGGGCCACTTCTGAATCCAATTAAGGCTTTTCTTTAGTCCTGAACAGGTAGATTTAGGCTCAAATTTAGTTTAACCAACCAGAGGAGATTGGCACATCGATTGCTTACCCACTGAGTGTTCTCAACGAGGTTGTAGGGAGTTTGTAGAACTCGTGTGAGACAAAGTTTTTTGAAAAGTAATTTGAGGTGAGAAGTCAGGACTACTTAGCCTTCTCAATTCCATTCACCCCCCCAAAACCTGTTGCCGATGGTAGGTGGAACCGCTTCTCCCTCAAATTTACTCCCCTAAATTTCCTACGATTGCTTATCCTTAATTAATAGGTAGAATTAGACAATTAACCTTACATGAAGCGATCCATCAATTTTCTTTTGGTTGTGAGTTTCTGCCTTGTTGCGAAGCTTTATTTTCAAAAGAAAGAATGGATAAAAATTCCCGTTAATCAAGACTTAAAACCGCTCTTAGCCTCTTATCATAGCAATTCTGTTGAAAAGTATGCTTTAGGTTTCAACGGATTAATTGGGGCCGGTATCTGGATTCAACTTTTGCAAAAGAGCGACTACAGACCGGTTCCAGATGAAAGGGTAAGTTGGGAGTTTTCTCAACTGGACACCCTTACGACTTTAGACCCAAATAATAATCGAGCTTACGAATTTGGGTCTATTTTCATATCGGTTCTACGACGAGATAAACTTGGTGGCAAAATACTTTTAGAAAAATGGACAAAAAAGCGTCCCAATTTTTGGAAGCCTTGGTACTTATTGGGAAGCCATTACTCGTTAGAACTTCATGACTATGCAGCAGCAGCACCACTCATGATTAAAGCCTCCAGGATGACTAACGCCCCTTTTTGGCTCTCCTCTCTCGGAATAAGGCTCCTGTCTGAATCAGGCCAATATTTCCAAGCCTTAAAATCATCTTTAGAGCTTTTTCTAGTTATTACAGACCCGGAAGGGAGAACGCGACTCAGTCAGCGCATTCGAGCTTTAAACTACTCAATTCAAAAACAGCATTGGCAAAACGCACTATCTACCTATTTGTACGAAACCAAAACTTTGCCTTCAAATATCGATGAATTGGGGCCTCAATTTAATCGCCAAAGAAGAGAGTTAAGTTCTTTAATAGATAAAGAACAACAAGGGGATGAAAATCTGGCAGCATTGATGAATGAAACTTTTCATTTTAAACTCTCTCGCAATAAAAAAGATATTGTTTCGGCAACCCCATCAGAAACTAAAGAATTTGAATCAATCGGTATTTACATTCCGCCTTCTGAAAAGGAGACAAATACAAAATGAACTCTTCGGCTTGTATCTCTCTAACTGAGGTCACCAAAGTCTTTAAAACAGGGCTTCTCAAAACCAAAACTGCTGTCGACAACCTAAATCTTGAGGTTCCGGCCGGAGAAGTGGTGGGCTTACTAGGTCCAAATGGTTCGGGGAAATCGACAACCATGAAGATGATTCTCGGTTTTTTGAAACCCACTTTGGGCGAAATTCTAATTTGCGGCGAATCTTCTAATAATATTTCAGCAAGAGCCTATATCGGCTACCTTCCTGAAAATCCCCGGTTTCAAAAGTTCCTCACAGGAAAAGAAATTTTAATCTATTATGGAAAGTTACTAGGACTCCAGGGGACTCATCTTAAAAACCGAATTGAGCTATTGTTTGAATTAGTCAACTTAAAGCATGCGGCTTTCGAACGAGTCCAAGGATATAGCAAAGGGATGACTCAGAGATTAGCAATTGCGCAATCTCTTCTCAACCAACCCGCGCTTTTGATTTTTGACGAGCCGATGAGCGGCTTAGATCCTTTGGGACGAATTGAAATGAGAAATCTTATCAGCACCATCCACGCTGAAAACCCCAAAACAACGATTTTCTTTAGTTCTCATGTTCTTGAAGATGTTGAAACGCTCTGCAAATCAGTCGCTTTGCTTCAAAAAGGCAAACTCAAAACCTACACATCAATTGAATCCCTGATTTCGTCTGACCAACAAAAGTACGATATTGTAATTAAAAATCTTTCACCTAGTTTAGAGCTCGAACTTTTCGGAAAAAACACTAGCAAGTCGGTAGCGACTGGAAAAAGCTTTTCTATCGAAGGGCCCGAGCGACTTTCTTGGGTCATTTCGCAACTTCTTAAAACCCCGGCACAAATCATTGGGATCACGGGTCAAAGAAGACAGCTAGAAGAAGCTTTATTTAAGGCTAGCGAAGTATTCACAAAAACGGAGATGCCAGCATGAAACAAGCCCTGCATATCTCATGGATAGCTGTACGGGAATTAATTTACGAACGAGTTTTCCATCTTTTATTTTCTTTTATCGGCTTAGCCTTAATCTTAAGTATTTTACTTGGCCAATTAACCTATGGTGAACAGACCAAACTTACCATAGATTTTATGTTGGGAAGCGCCCACATCGCGATGATTCTATTCTCAATTTTTATGGGAATTAGTTTATTCCAAAGAGAGCTTCAAATGGGTAGTATCTCCATGCTGCTCTCGAAACCAGTGTCACGAACTTCATTTCTAGCAGGCAAATACCTTGGCCAAATTTTAGTTCAGTTAGGCGTTATGCTTGCTATCACCGGAATTATTATTCTAAGCTTACTGAGATTTGAAGGCGTTCAGTATATTCCAATTTTACAAGCTCTTTTATTGATGTTTTTTGAGAGCTGCATTGTAACAGCTATCACCTATTTCTTTTCAGTAAATTCCGGTAGCATCACGACCGCTTTATCTAGCTTTGTTATGTTTGTGATTGGCCACTACTCTTTTAGTTCCTCTCATTCTAAATCCCTTTCTTCAAAGCCTGGGACTGAAATCATTCTTTCCCTGGTTCCAAACTTGGAAATTTTTAATTTAAAAACGTTCGCCTCTTATGGCGTCACCACTTCAAATCTAGAAATCATTTTAAGTATGAGTTATGCACTAATTTGTATTGTTATGTTTCTTGTTGCGGCGGCGCTAACGTTTCACAGAAAAGACATTTTGACCTAATGATTCCCTCAACCCTCGTGTATCCTTCTGCTATTTTTTCAATCTTAATTTTTATTTTTGGCCTACTTTGGGGAAGTTTTTTTAACGTCTGCATTTTTAGATTACCGCTCGAAAAATCGGTTATCTGGGGACGATCTTCCTGCCCGAAATGCCATGCCCTGATCCCTTGGTTTTGTAATATTCCTGTGATTAGCTTTGTTTTACTTCGGGGTCGCTGCCGAAATTGTAAGGCGTCTATCTCGATCCAATACCCACTTATTGAATTGATCACTGGCTTTTTATTTTTTGGCCTATACTCTTACTACGGTTTATCGAAGGAATGCTTATTTGCTCTAGTTTTTTGCTCGATTCTCTTGGTTGTTTCCGTCATCGATCTCAAACACCAAATTATTCCGGATGAAATTAGCTTGCCGGGAATCATTGTTGGTTTTTTGTTGTCCATTTGGCTTGGAAAGATCTCTTGGATGGATTCACTCCTCGGCACACTGCTGGGAGGAGGAAGTTTTCTTTTGGTTGCTTGGGGATATGAAAAGCTGGCAAAGCGAGAAGGACTAGGCGGAGGAGATATTAAGCTTCTAGCTATGATTGGGGCATGGTTGGGGATTCAAAGTCTTCTGATAGTTATTATCGTTTCAAGTTTAGTCGGTTCTTTGATTGGAATAGGTGCCATGATCATTTGTAAAAAAGATTTTAAAGCTGCGATTCCTTTCGGCCCATTTTTAGCGCTAGGCGCTTTAGCCTATCTATTTTGGGGAAATGAGCTGACAACGGTTCTTTTTCCCCCTCTAGTCCCTTAAGAAAGGATTCAAGCACTCATGCCAAATAAAAAAACGGTTATCATTGCGGGGGGAGCCGGATACATAGGTTCATGCACAGCTTATATATTGGAAAAATCAGGTTTCGAACCCATTATCTTTGATAATTTTTCATCAAGTAAAAAAAGCTCAAGCCCAATGTTCCCTACATTCGAAGTTGATCTAACCGACTTCAAGGCATTGAATTCTTTAATGACAAAGATTCCTAAAGCCCATGCGATATTTCACTTTGCAGCCAAAGCTTTGGTACCGGAGTCGACTGAACGACTTTGGGACTATTTTCACAACAATATAAATGCCACCTTAAATCTGTGTGAAACTGCCGTTCGTTTTTCTATTCAAAATTTTATCCACTCCTCAACTTGCGCAGTTTATGGAATACCTAAGACTCTTCCGATTAGGGAAGATCACTCACTCAATCCCGTAACTCCCTACGGGCACAGCAAAGTAGCAGCTGAAAGTATTTTAAATCAATATTCCGTTTGGAAAAGACTTCGAGTGATCAACCTAAGATACTTTAATCCTGCGGGAGGCATTCCCGAGGCAGGGTTAGGAGAAGCTCACGATCCCGAGACCCACTTGGTCCCTAATCTCGTTGAAAGTTTTATTAATCGAACCGAGTTTAAAATTTATGGCAATGATTATCCGACACCCGATGGTACTTGCATAAGAGATTTAATTCATATTCGAGACTTAGCCAAAGCCCATCTCTCAGCCCTTGAAGTTTTGGAAACCAACAATGAAATAAGCTTTGAAAACATTAACGTAGGCACAGGCCGTGGAGTTTCGATCAAAGAAGTCGTTGAGACATCTGAAAAAATCTTAGGAAAAACCATCCAAACTCGATTTGAGCCACGAAGGTCGGGAGATCCGGCCCAACTAATTTCAGATAATTCGAAAATGAAGAACCTATTTAAATGGACCCCCGAGTTATCCGTTGAGGAGATGGTTAAAGATCACTTAAATTTTATCCTTGAAGAGAATTGGTAATTCCTATGAAAACGAAACCCTGCTGAAAAGCGTTTATGCTACTAAGGAACTAAAATGACAGAATCCAATGCTATTCCCCCTACACCAAACTGGAACAAATGTAGTGTCTGTAAGAAACCGCTTGGCTTTAATGCCACCTATTATAAATGCTCGGTTTCAACCTGTAACCGGGTAAG
>VGSE01000070.1 GCA_016875135.1 Deltaproteobacteria bacterium | reverse complement strand
GTAATACCTAAAGCATCTGCTGCTTTGGTTTTGTTTCCTTTGAAGTGATTTAACACTTTCATGATGTGTCTTTTTTCGACTTGGGACAAAAGTAAGGTTGTGGAATCGTCAAAGTTATCGGCTTCGGAAATTTGACTCGTATTTTTAATGTTAAAAGGAATGTCGTTTTCGGTAATGACCTCAGATTCCCCAAGAATCTTGAAGCGTTCTACCGTGTTTTGGAGTTCACGAACATTTCCAGGCCAAGGGTAGGCTTTAAGAATTTCCATCGCTTTAGGCGATACCGACTTCACAATGCTAATGCCCAGTTTGTCATCTTTAAGAAAGTGCTCGATAAGCAAAGCCACATCGCCCGGCCGCTTTCTAAGAGGGGCGATTCGCAAGGTTACCGTGTTTAAGCGATAAAAAAGATCCTCTCTAAACTTTCCATTTCTAACTTGGGTTTCGAGATCCCGATTCGTAGCAGAAACAATTCTGACATTTACTTTGATGGGAGCTTTTCCGCCAACTCGATAGATTTCTCCCTCTTGAAGAAAGCGTAGTAATTTGGCTTGGGCTTCTAATCCCATTTCTCCGATTTCATCTAAAAATAGAGTCCCGCCATTAGCGATTTCGACTAGCCCCTTTTTTTGGTGGATAGCTCCGGTGAAAGCCCCCTTTTCGTGCCCAAAGAGTTCAGAGAGAAGAAGGGTTTCCTGAATCGCTCCACAGTTGAGGCTCACCAAATTTTTTGAAGAACGCTTAGAAAGCTCATGAATGCGTTTTGCAATCAGTTCCTTACCCGTGCCGCTCTCACCCTGAATGAGGACCGTGGCATCTGAAGGGGCAATCTTACCGACCATTTGTAGTAGGGACAAAATGTTGGGGTCTTGAGTTAAAAACCTTGTAATTCCAATGGCTTCTTGAGTTGGTGAGAGGCTTTCCATTTTCATATCCTTGCGTCTTGGGTATGTAATTTTTACCCGAATCCGCAGAATATTTACATGTTTTTTGTGAGGGGATCAATGAAATTATTTTGAGGCTGAAAGGGCTTATCTTCATGCCACTTGATAAAGGATTTTAGGTCTTCTGGAGTTCCTAAGCCATGCATCTTTTCCTTATCAATTTCAAAAATCTTAACTCGTTTATTGGCAGAGATAAGTTCGTTATAGACCGGGCAAACGTAGAACTCTCCTTTGGTCCTTATGTTTTTTCTTATCATTGAGAAAGCAGCCTCAATGAAATCCTGCGCATGTTTAAAATAGTAGATGCCCACTGTGGCGTGTTCACTAATAGGAACTTTCTCTGCGACTTCAACAACTCTCCCCATTTTGTTTAAACGGGCGTAGCTCCATTTATCTTCCGTCGCTTTAAAGGTCATGATTGAGCCATCACACCCGGAGGTGATAGCGTCCTCGATAAAGTCGTCTATGGGGATATCGACCCACTGGTCTGAGTTGGCCAGAATTAAAGGTTGGCTAGGGTTAAGTTTATCTACACCAAGCAAAACGGTGCAAGCTGCCCCTTCCGTCGTTTCTAACACCGAAACAATTTGAGATTTGGGAGCAATAGAGTTCAAACTACTTTGCAAGCTGCCCCTTCCGTCGTTTCTAACACCGAAACAATTTGAGATTTCGGAGCAATAGAGTTCAAACTACTTTTGTAGCTAGGATTTTTGATGTGATTTTTATGACACAAAAATGTGAAGTTGTGCAGCCACTGAGAAGGCGTCATATTTTCAACAACCCATTGGATCATGGGTTTATTGAGAACGGGGATAAAAGGCTTGGCATCCGAATATCCGGCGGCCTGAAATCGAGTTCCTAAACCGGCCATGGGAACAACTATTTGAATAAGCGGATTGTGCCGCTTCGGTAAAAGAGAACTTGGAAACGCCGTTTGTTCGATTCTGTTTAGGACAGAATTAATATTGGATAAGTTAACTTCGTGTGGCGTCTTAACGACAAGAACATGAGGAGTCACTTGATTGGCCGCAATAATACCTGGCTTTGAGTCTTCGATAATGAGAGCCTCATTAGAACCCAAGTTCATTAATTCTATCGCACGATAAAAAATATCCGGGTGCGGTTTTCCACGAGCCACATCTTGTCTTGAAAGGATCACGTCAAAATAAGAGGTAATTCTCATTTGATCTAATACTGAGTGAATCGTTTGTTTAACACTATTAGAAGCGACTGCTAACGTATAGCCGCGTTCTTTCAAAGAGTAGAGAAGTTCGGTGATGGTTGGGCAGGCTTTGCAGTTCTTTTTTATCGTTTCTAACGTATAGGTCTGTTTCTGATCGGAAATGAAGGAATGTAAATTTCGGGGAAGCCCCTTGGTCTCGGATAATATCTCAAGCTTCTTAGCCGTGGGTAGGCCATCAAATTTTTCTTTGTGTTCAGTTTCATCGATAGCATAACCAAAAAGATTGAGTGCGCGGTTTAATGCTTTAAAATGCCAGTCTACTGCATCAACTAGAACTCCATCTAAATCGAAAATGATACCTTTGATCATGGTTCACCGATTCAATGAAAAAGATTGCTAAATTTTTAAGATGATAAAAAACGCCTAGAAATATTGCCGCCAAACTTATTTTACAAGGTGACGCATATCGCAATCTAGGATCAAGTTGTGTCTTTATTTAGCTATAGCCTTCAAAGTGGGGCTGATATCAACTAAATGACGCATTGAGGGGCCACTATTACTCGAAGCTTCATCCTCATCACAGCCTCCTAAGGTGTGAACCCCTACAATTCGGGTTTCTTCCGGCTTATCGTAATTGGGTAAAAAGATAGCCGACCCGGAGCTTCCGGGTTGTGTGTCACAACGATGTTTTAAAAAGTAATCCTCTTCTTTTACGAGGACACAATTTTTTTGAGAAACTTTCATTGGAGTGGCTTTGGGGTGATGAATCATTAGAAGTTCAGACCCTTCCGCAACCGGTTTTGCGGTAACGTCATACCATCCCCATTGGACTCCCGGGTTTCCCTCCAAACGAACGATGAGGTAATCGTTTTCGTAACTGGTATCTCCCTCTTCAACAACTTCCTTGCACTTAAACGACTCTTCACGTTTTTTGCTCAAGTAACCAAAGGTAACTTTAATACCGTTACAAGCAGCCGCGCAGTGTTGAGCCGTTAAGAAAAGATCTTTAGTAATCAGAGTTCCGGTGCAGTATCCTCTTGACCCGTCAATATCAGCTTCATAAATGCCGATGGGAGTTCCCATCTGTTGAAGTTCACTGTCAGAGCTGATCATAGGAATCATATCATTTGCTCCGCACAGGCTTCGGCTGTAAGAGCCCTTCACTAATCCTTTTGAATCTACTAAGTAAGGACCTCGAACCGAGGCATGAATCATTGTCGAAAAAGAGATTAGAATGGCACCAATTAAAAAGTGAATCGACATCGTTAGCCCTTTCAGTGTTTGAATAAACTGTTTTTGAGTAAATTGAGAAAACTTAAGATAGTAAAAATTATAGACCCCAAAAAAAATCTAATCTACAGCTAAATAAGTTATGTCGTGAAAAGCGACAGAATCTATTTAGATTGTAGTCGATCATTTAAGGGATAAGCTGCAAAGGATCTTTTTGTTCTTTTAGAACGGCGTATGGGTTTTCGGCTTTTTCGATTAGGTAAAGCGCGGGTTCGATATTCGCTTTGAAAGTTGGTTCGATAGCACTTGCTCCAGGATAAAAACCTCCAGTAAACATCGAGTCGGGTGAAAGTTCAAAGGTGAATGCAAATATTTTGAGTTCATCATAAGCCCAGTCTGTTGTGTCTCCGGACGCTAAATAAAGGTCGCTTGATTTTTGTGGAGTGTATTTATTCCAAGAGGCCATTTTCTTTCCCATGGTCTCAAATACTTGTTGGTCAATTTGACTTGGAACTTGATCATTAGTGTGACCAAAAGGCCAGAGGACAAGCTCGCTAAAGGTATGAAACGAAAGTAAAACGGTTGTTTTCTTTCGACTTCTGACCCAATCTCTAACGGCTTGAGTTTCGGGTTCGGAGAAGGCTTGTGGACCGTGAAAAATATCGCTTGAAGGCGAATTACTCGAACCGGATCCTCCAAATCCCTTTGAGTAATTTCTATTCAGGTCAACTCCGTAAGTTCCATCGACATTTTTTCTTCTGTTTTTTCTCCAGTATTTATAATCATTGGAGGTAATATCGTATTCTGCCCCATCCGGGTTGATCATAGGTACAATTAAAACCTCTCTATTGTCTAACAAGTTGCGTATACGAACGTCAGTCTCGTATTGGCTTGCCAAGTATTCGGCTAATTTTAACGGGACTTCGACGCTTAAATGCTCTCTTGAATGATGACACCCCATAAAAATCGCAGTAGGGAGCGAGTCTTGCTTCTTACTTCGAGAAAGTCTAATGCCCGCTAACTCTCTTCCTTCCAAACTCTTTCCGATGCTAAATCTGGAGGCGATATCCGGATGTTTATTTTGAATTGAATCTAAGGCTTGAATCATTTCGGAATAGTTATGAAAAGCTTGATCACTGCTTGGAAAATCGAGTTTTCGTGTGGAAATATTGTTTACTTTGTATTTAAGTCCAAGATTCTTAACTTTATCTATTTCGATTTCAGTTCCAATGAAGGCTACTGAATCAGAAAAAACTTTATCAATTGCAATTCCCGCATTGGCTATAGAATTTCTTTCGGAAGCATCTTTAGTAGAAACGCGGACTGAAAAAATTTTCGTGTCCTGATTTCTACCCCATGCCACTAAGGCAAGAAAAAAAGTTAACACCAAGACAGACGCTGGTAGCCTTAGCATGGGTTCTGCTCCTTTTTAGATGGGGTTATTTCGCCCCATCAAAAATTAATTTGTTTGAGATAAAAAAAGAAAAGTACTAGACAAGGAATAGTTTAAAAAAAAACACAAATAGTTTCCACGAGATAAAGTTTTCCCGTTAACAAGTGTTGAAACCATCTCAATGCATTAATGGCTCAGCTGGCCAGAACTATTTTTTTCTCTGCCTTGAAGCTGGGCTGTGTTAGGCTATTAAAGTTGCCAAATAAGAATTTAAGGTAAAACTTAATCTAATGGAAAACAAAACGCTAAAAGAACTTGAGAGAGCAAAGGAGTACTTTTACCAACTCAAGTTAATCGATGCTTACAATATTTTGCGCCGATTTTTCGATCGCCTGCCGTTTAAGCCTGAAAGAGAGCACAGTGAGTTTATCGGAATTTTTATAAGAGTCCTTAGTGAGCTTGATAAAAAACAGGAATTAAATTTTTATCTAGCTGAACTTGAGAAGTTAGAACCGAAAATGGACTGTCCTTTAATCTCCTATCAGTTGGCGATGGTCTATGTAAACTCCGAACCCTCACAGACAAAGAGAGCTATTGAAATTCTTGAAACATTTTTAAAAAAATATCCATCTGGAGATTTTGCTGCAAAAGCTAAGATGACTCTCGCATATTGCTACGATTCACTCTCAAATGATATCGCAGCTGTCAGAAAACTTATTTTCTCCATCGGAGATGTTCAAGATAAACAATTGGCAAATCTTTTAGAGACCTGGAAGGCAAAAGTTTTGAGGGATGAGGGAAGTTTCTGTGAATCTGAGAGAGTTTTGATTCGTCTTCTTGAGGCATTAACGCCCGCGGAGGATTGGTATTCTTATTTTACGGCCAAAATGATTTTTATTGGGCTTTATCGAAAATGGGGCAAAACGGATTTGGCTAGACAGATTCTGGTTGAGGTCCTTCAACTCTCCAAAGAGTTGCCGCTTAGAACGATCAAGAGACAATTAGCTTCGCTGCAGGAATCCTTTGCCAATCAATATCCTGAAGCTAGTCTGGTCCTTGTTACTAAAGGTAGGAGCAATTTTCTTCGCTTTTGTGATTCCGAAGTCGAGTTTGATGAGTCTCAACCTATCGATAGACTTACTAAGTTTTTGTTACTTGAAAGAAAGCTTACTAAGCAACAAATCATCAAAATTCTTTTCGATCGGGAGTACCTTCCTGAAACTGATGACAGTATTATTTATTATCATATACATCAGGTGAAAAAAGGTTTTAAAAAACTTGGGATTAACAGTCCCAAAGTGGCCAAAAAAGGCCTTTACTACGAATACGCCGGTGACGTTAAACTGATTGAGGAGATAGTATGAAATTTAACATGAGCTATCTAGGTGGTTTATTCTTAGTAGTTATGTCTCAGGTTTCCCTAGCAGAGAACCTTCGGTGTTTAGGCAGTGACGGTGGAACCCCGTTTGCTAATATTTCAAAAGATGTTTCTTTAAAACAGCAAATCTTACAATCGAGCGGCTCCGTGAGGGACTTTGTACTATTAGAAAAAACAAATCAAATTGTATATCGTAATCATAGAAATCAGATTCGCGCTCTCGCTTTAAGCAACCAACATGATAGGCATTTAAGCTATTCGTCAGTGAAAATTTCTCGAGTGTTTGAAGAAAACAAGGGGCGTATTCTAACCTCTGAAGCCACTTGTTTTCTAGATTCCGTGACTGATTCGTTTTGGCGATCCTTTGCTCAACCTAACAGAGTAGTAGAACACCTCTTTTTGGATAATAACGATATTTTTTCCCTTGAGGCTTTTTGGCAGGAAGACCCGTACCTGTTATTTCCCGGAAGATATAATTTTAGCTTTCTTACTTATGAATCGAACAAATCTTGGCGCAGACAGTGCAACCTCCCTGGGGGGGTCGGCAAAAACCTAAAGATAGCTAAAGGAAATTTATTTCCTTACCTCTATTTTACGGCCATCAAGAGCGGTCTATTTGAGGATCGGGTAATGGTTTATCGGATGGCGGTCAATACAGTCGCTGGAAATCGAGCCTGTCCCTTCGAAGAAGTGACTTCTTATCCTGTTTCTCAAATCGGGCCAATTAAAAATTTCTACTATTTTAATATTGATGGGACTGATGCTTTCGCTTTTCATCTTTCAGATCCAAAAAGAAATCTATTTTGGGATAAACCGGGTGAGTGTGCTTACTACAATTTCAACGGAAAAACTCCGATTTTCATTTCCCCTAGACATCCCATATTTGCCACCTGGAAAAACGGAGAGGGTTTAAGTTTGCATAACTTAAGAGATAAAACAGAAATCACTTTTTTTAATAAGGTGGAACAGGCCAGTATAACGACTGAAAACCTATGGATATCTGGTGATGAGAGGACTCTACTGAGTTCTCTTTCACCTTATAAGAATGAGCCCAATTATCGTCTCATCGTTTCGACTAAAATCAAGTAGCCAAAAGCTGCATTTTTTGAATTTCTTTTTTTCTCCAGAAGAGAAATAGTGATGCGAATCCCACTAGAACTCCTCCGACGACTACCAACAGAAATAGGACGCCACTATTCACACTTTTCACCATTGGAGAGTTGGGATCTCCTAAACAAACCGAGCAGGCCAAAAGATTTGAAGAATACGAGAGAAGAAAGAATGCTACAGACAAGAAGCCAATCTGTTTATAGCGTTTTAGAAACCACACTAAATAAATCCCTAAAGCGGAAGCAACTGAAAAAGATCCTAAGGTTGCCAGGAGCATCCATTGACTTTCTCCGGAGCTGTATTGAGAAAAACACCAGCCACCAAAGTAGGTGGCGAAAAGAAAACTGATAACGATGAAGAGTGTGTGAAATGCTTTGAGAGACATAAAACTACTATCTCCTAAACCCCTTATTAGTTAATTAAAACTCCCATGAAGGGTAAACAATGGGATTAACATACAAAAAGCAAAAAGAACTAGCGTTAGCCACAACATGCTGTAAATGATCTTTTTCTCATCAATTAAATGCATGAAGTAGGCAGCTACCAACCCACCTTTCATACTTGCGACAGCCATGGCAAGTATGATTGCTTGAAGGGTAGGCAAGTGCAAATAAGAGATTCCTACCGTAACAATCGTCAAACAAAGTAGAGCACCGAACACAACGTAATATTTTTTTATGTGTTTTTTAACCTCTTCAACCGTCATTTCGCCATGGCTCATGCTGAGTTCTCCTTAAAGTTGTATACAAATTATAACAAGTACAAAGCTGGAAACAAAAAGATCCATACTAAGTCAACGAAGTGCCAATAGAGACCAGCGCATTCGATACGGCCCGTAAATCTTTCGGGCTCGGTGAACCACATTTTGCTACCTGGGCCCAATAAATATGAATTGGCGATAATCCCACCAACAACGTGAAGCCCATGAAGTCCGGTCAAAGTGAAGTACACCGCATAGAATGTGCTGGTAGAGGGAAAGTGTTCGTGATGAAATTTGCTCGAGTATTCGATGTATTTAATCACTAGGAAGCCAAAGGACAATAGGATGGTAAGTCCCATGTTAAGTTTAAACTTCTTAAGATCTTTCATTTTGAGAGCGGCCCAAGAAAGTACGATAGTCACACTCGAAGCGATTAGAAATACTGTATTTAGAGTAGCTAGCGGAACATTGAGAACATCAGATCCGTGAGCTGGCCAGTCGGTTGCTGAGCTTCTCATAATAATTAGAGTGGAGAACAAAGCTCCAAAAAGCATAACTTCCGAGGCCAAGAATAACCAGATTCCTAGTTTAGCATTAGTCACTCCGGTGACTGGATGTGGTTCATCGATATAAGGAATAAGCGCTGACATTAAGCCTCCTGTACAAATTGGGGTAAAAGTTTTTTATTTGGAGAATATTCATAGGGTGCTCTGTAAACTTCTACGGGAGTAGGGAAGTTTTCATGGGGAGGTGGGGAACTAGCTGCCCACTCAAGAGTGGTTCCACCCCAAGGATTATTGGAATCTACCTTCTTGCCCGTCTTCCAACTGGTGGCCATGTTGTAAAGGAAAGGCAACTGAGCTACGGCCAGAATCCAGGCCGAAACCGACATGATTACGTTAAGAGGTTGAGCTGCAGCTCCGTGAGCGTAAATAGTTTGATCATAGAGCCGACGAGAAACTCCAGCCATTCCCATAAAGAACATCGGCATGAAGACCCCGTTAATTGCTATTACCGACAACCAGAAGTGAATTTTTCCCAGCGTATCACTCATAAAACGGCCTGTTATTTTCGGATACCAAAAGTAAACTCCGGCCATTAGAGCAAATAGTGTTCCTGGGGCTACGACATAGTGAAAGTGACCAATCACATAATAAGTATCATGTAAGTGAATATCAGATGCCGTTAAACCAAGGGGTAGCCCGGTTAATCCGCCGATGGCAAACATTGGTAGAAAGGCGGTCGCAAAAAGCATCGGAACAGTATAGGTGATCGAAGCTCCCCACAAAGTTAACAAATAGGTGGTCAAAATAATGACCGATGGAACTGAAATGATCATGGTTGTCGCCTGGAAGAAAGTGCTCATCGTGACTCCCATACCGGTCATAAACATGTGATGAGCCCAGACGATAAAGGACATAAATCCTAAGAAGACCAGCGAATAAACTAAGGTTTTGTAGCCATATAAAGGCTTTTTGGTGTTGACGGCAATGATTTCTCCAACGATTCCAACTGCGGGAAGAATCAAAACGTAAACTTCCGGATGAGCTAAAAACCAAAATAGGTGTTGCCATAGAATCGGATTTCCGCCCCCACTAACCTTGAGCGCTTCACCACTTACTACTAAACCTGAAGGAAGGAAAAAGCTTGTTCCAGCGATTCGGTCCATAAGCTGCAATACCCCTGCAGCCTCTAGTGGCGGGAAAGCCAAAAGGAGTAAAAAAGCTGTGGTTACTTGAGCCCACACAAATATCGGCCAGCGCATAAAAGATAAACCTTTTACCCGTAATTGAATTGCCGTTACGATAGTGTTAACCGAGCCAAGCAATGACGAAGTGATTAAAAAGACCATTCCAATCAACCAAAGGCTTTGCCCGTTGTCAGCAACTACTGCAAGAGGAGGATAGGAGGTCCATCCGGAAGCTGCAGCTCCGTTTGGGCTAAAAAAACTACCCAGCATGACAACCCCACCACAGAAATAGGCCCAGTAGCTCAGCATGTTGAGTTTTGGGAAGGCCATATCCTGAGCCCCCACTTGGAGCGGAACCAAGTAGTTACCAAAAGCCCCAACGGCTAGAGGTACAACGCCTAAGAACACCATGATGGTTCCGTGCATCGCTCCAAACTGATTGTAAAGCTCGGGGCTAAGAACACCATCTTCGGTGAAAAGTTTCCCGATCAAAGGGATGGCCTGTTTAGGGTAGGCTAACTGCCATCTCATGAGAAGCATTAAACCGAAACCGAATAAAAGGAAAAATATTGCAGTTATGCCGTATTGGAGGCCGATAGTTTTGTGATCGGTTGAAAAAATATATTTACGCCAGAAAGGTAAAGCGTGGGCCCCACCGTGGCTATGGCTATGTGAATGGTTATGTGTATCGTTTGACATTTATTGATTCTCCCCAGACGGCTGAGTTGCACTTTCCGCATCACCTAATAAACTTTTCTCTTCCTCGTTAAACCAAGTGTCATATTCTTCCTGACTCATGACATTGAAAAAGCCCCGCATTTGAGTGTGACCGACTCCGCAAAGTTGGGCGCAAGCAATTTCAAACTTTCCAGTTTGAGTGGCTTGGAACCAAAGAGGAATGGTCATTCCCGGTATTGCATCCTGCTTAACTCTCATGACCGGAAGGGAAAAGCTATGGATAACGTCTTTAGCTGTTAATTGAACTATGACCGGTTTGTTGACAGGAATGTTAAGTATATTGGGACTCAAAATATCATCTTTACCATTCGGGTCTTCGCGATCTAAGCCGACAGGGTTGGTTCCATCGATTAGTTCAGTTTTTAGCTGACCGAATTTACCGTCTCTTCCCGGATAATGAATCGTCCAGGCAAACTGTTCTGAAGTAACCTTAACCACTATGGATTCTGCTTCATTAGGAAAGTTTTTTTTCACCTTTGCCCAAATAGGTGCTGCGAAAAAAATTAAGAGGCCAGCTTCAAATATGACGATGGCTATTTCGATATACTTAGGAATAAGAAAGTGGGTATTTCCCGAAACATCGGCTTCATGCCCCGGACGAGCACGAAATCGAATTAAACAATAAATAAGATAGATCCCCCAACCAATAAACAGGATTGCCATAAACCAGTGCAACGTCGAAATCAGACCATCAATTTCAGCGCCATGAGTTGAGATATTGGGGGGTAGCCAAAACCCATATTGGGGTTGTTCCATGCTGTTGTCTTCCTCGTTAAGTAAATGATTGAGAGATTTTAAACCTAAGTAACTCAAAAGAGAATTTAAAAGGTTTAAAACGGCTCAATTTTTTAGCCAGTTTTCAACAGCCAAAAACTAAACAGCTTGACGAGCGCTGTCAATCTAACAATCGAAATACTTTTTAAAAAGTTTCAAAATAGATGACAAAATTTAGAAGAAGTTTAAAGTAAGGATAACTATGGCTTCTGAGCTTAAATATTTTTCTGGGTTGGGGAACCATTTTGAATCTGAAAGTTTGGTTGGAGCATTACCAAAAACTCAAAACTCACCCCAAAAAGCTGCTTATGGTTTGTATGCCGAACAATTAAGCGGGACGTCTTTTACCGCGCCGCGACACGAAGCTCAAAAAGTATGGCTCTATCGGATTCGTCCTTCTGTTTTACATGAGGTCTTTCAACCGCTAGAACAGCCTTTATTAAAAACGGCTCCTTTAGCAGAAAGTCCCACTCCTAATCAAATGAGGTGGGATCCCCTTGTTCCTCCAACTCGACCCACCGATTTTATCGAGGGTTTAGTTACCATAGCGGGTAATGGTCATGTAGCTAAAAATTCCGGATGCGCGGTTCATTACTATTTTATGAATAAGCCGATGAACGATCGGTTTTTTTATAACTCCGATGGAGAGTTGCTTTTTGTTCCGCGGAAGGGGGAAGTTCTTTTCAAAACCGAGTGCGGGCATTTATCGGTGAAGTCCGGGGAAATTGCAGTGATACCTCGGGGAATGAAATTTCAAGCTTCGCCCGTTGAAGGGTATGCCGACGGTTATCTTTGCGAAAATTATGGGGCTAATTTTAGATTGCCTTCGCTGGGGCCCATCGGGGCTAACGGTTTGGCTAATCCCAGAAACTTTTTAAGTCCGGTAGCTACTTATGAGGACAAAACGGGCAAGTTTAAATTAGTAACTAAATTTCAAGGTGGCTTGTGGGAGGCCGATATGGGTCATTCTCCCTTAGATGTGGTGGCCTGGGCGGGTAATTACGCTCCATATAAATACGATCTTTCTCTTTTTAATACGATGAATACGGTTAGTTTTGATCACCCGGATCCTTCTATTTTTACCGTTTTGACCTCCCCCTCCCAAACGCCCGGGGTTGCCAACGTTGATTTTGTGATTTTTCCTGCCCGCTGGATCGTAGCCGAAAATACATTTAGGCCCCCCTATTATCACAGAAATTACATGAGTGAGTTCATGGGTCTCATCTATGGCCAGTATGATGCTAAGCCCGAAGGATTCGCTCCTGGCGGGATGAGTCTTCACAATGCAATGTCGGCTCATGGTCCCGATACTGAGGCTTTTTTGAAAGCGACTGAAGCGAGTCTTAAACCTCAATATTTAGATAAGACTTTAGCTTTTATGTTTGAAAGTAACCAGGTCTTCGTACCGACGTCATTTGCTTTATCGACTCCCCATCGTCAAAAAGATTATTTGGGGGTCTGGCGTGGGTTAAAAAGCCATTTTGATCCTAAAAAGAGGTGATTTATGAAAGCTCCAGAATCGATATCTCAAGAAATTTTAGATCAAGTCAAAGCAGGAAAGATTTCCCAGAAAAGAGTGGACGAATATCTTAAGCCGAATATCTTAAGCTTTTGGAAAGAATCAAACGCGAGATTCTCCCCCATGAAGTGATCACCCATAATCAGTTCTGTGCCTGGTTTAAAAAAGGGCAAATCGATCGAGATGATGTCAGACATTTTTTAGTGCAATTCTCCGTTTTTTCTAATTTATTCATTGAAGCTCAATTGAAAAAAACCATCAATGCGTCCTCGCTAGAAGCGATGCATGCCTCAAAACAAATTCTAATGAATGAGTTGGGGGTTGTGTTTAAGCCCACAAAAAAAAGAACTGTAGAGGACGCGGCGGCAGATATTGAGCGTGACATTGTTCAGGAAGAGGGCACCGTGGATGGCGGTACTTTTTATTTTAAAGCGGCTCACTTTGAGTGGATGTTAAGGATGATAACCCATGTCGGGTTAACTTTTAACGACGTGGGAAAACGTAGGCATGGAACTAAGTCGACATTATTCTTTTGTGATGAACTAGCTAGAATTTATGGAGCTGATGATACTCATGTGGGCTTAGGGGCCAGCTTTGCAGTCGAGAACTGGGCGGCTGCTGGATTTTGGAAAGAATTGATTTTAGGTCTTCATGCCTTTAAAGAAAGAGAGTGTCCGCAATTACCTTTGGCCTTCTTTAGCTGGCACGACAAAGTGGAAGATCAACATGCGGCTCATACGTGGAATGAACTGGAAGAGACTTTCTTTTCCATGGATCTCGATCAAGAGAAATTCATCCAAGCGGGAAAAGAGATGTTAAATGGTGTGAACGTTTTCTGGAAGGGCTTGGATGAAGACAGAAAAAAACGAGAAGGCTCTAGAAAGA